>WLNX01000114.1 GCA_009699565.1 Actinomycetota bacterium
CGGCCCACCTCTTCGAGCGTCCGAGGCTTCCCGCCGCCGATGCCAAAGCGCATGATGATCACATCGCGCTCGCGGGCCGGGAGTGTTCCAAGCGCGCTGTAGACGTTCTCCCTGCGCAACGTGTCGGAAGTCAGATCGAACGGCGAGATGATTCCCTCGTCCTCGACAAAGTCGCCAAGCTGCGAATCGTCTTCGTCGCCCACCGGCTTCTCAAGCGAGATCGGCTGCTGGCTGACGCGCTGGATCTCGCGGACGTCATCGACGCTCAGGTCGAGTTCGGCTGCGATCTCCTCGGGGGTGGGCTCGCGACCGAGCGACTGCACCAGATGACGTTCCACGTGAACGACTTTGTTCAGCTTCTCGACCATGTGGACGGGAATTCTGATCGTTCTCCCCTTGTCGGCAATCGCGCGGGTCACGGCCTGACGGATCCACCAGGTCGCGTAGGTCGAGAACTTGTAACCGCGACGGTAATCGAACTTCTCAACAGCGCGAATCAGCCCAAGCGAGCCCTCCTGAATCAGGTCAAGGAAGGTCAGGCCGCGGCCGAGATAGCCCTTGGCGATCGAAACAACGAGCCTCAGATTCGCTTCGACCATGTGCTGTTTGGCGTTCATGTCGCCGCGCTCGATGCGCTTTGCAAGCGACACCTCCTCCATTGCGCTCAGCAGCGGCACGCGGCCGATCGATCGCAAGTAGAGGCGCAGCGAATCGAGGCTCGGCTCGACTGTCAGGTCGATCTCGTCTGCCTTGCGGCCCGTCGAGCGCTTCCCGCGCCTCGGCGCGCCCTCCGTCATCGGCGGCGCGGAACCGTCTTCGCCCTCTGCCGACACGAGGTCGATCCCCATCTCCTGAAGGTGTCCATGCAGTTCCTGAACCTGCTCCTTGGAGACCTCGACCTCCTCGAAACACTTGGTGATCTGCGCGACGGTCAGGAACCCCTTCTCCTGCCCTGAGGCGATCAGCGGCTTCAGCTCGGCGAGCTCCCAGACGGGGGCCTCATCGGCGAGCAATCCTTCGCTCTTTGTTGCTTGCATTCTCTTCACAGCTCCTCAGCCAGACATTCCGAAAGCCGCTCTCCTTGCGACTCCCCCTCCCCACAGACTGCCCTTCTGAAACTCTCTCCACAGCGGCTGAGCCTTTTCCTCTTCCAACTCGTATAGAGGAGGACTACAACCGCCAAGTGATTAATAGCACAAGCCGATTTCTGGCTCGGCTACCCTCACTCCAACCGCAATCGAGGCAGGTCCTCCGTGGAACCATCAACGCTCACCAATTCACCCGACGTCCAGAATTACGCACCGGAGATTCACGTCTCGCTCTCGCGAGTCGGAGTAACCGGAGTCGAGAAGGTGATCAAGATCGGCGAACCCGGCGCGGAACAGTCCTACCACGCCCAGCTTGAATGCTTTGTTGACCTCGGTCCGAAGCAGAAGGGCGCGCACATGTCGCGCTTCGAGGAGGTAATCAACGAAGCGATTGGAGCGTTTGCCGTTGAGGGGAGCGCGCTCAAGGCCGAACAGCTTGCTCAGGCAATCGCAGAGCAGGTCCGCGAACGCCAAGACGCGCTGCGGGCCGAAGTAACGATCACGGCGCGATACCCGGAGCACAAGCCGGCTCCCGTCTCGGGGATCAACACCCAAGAGATCTACACGCTGCGCGGAGCGGCGATCGCGAGCGAGGCCGGCACCCGCCGCGTTGTGGGAGTGACAGCCCAGGGAATGACAGCTTGCCCCTGCGCTCAGGAACTTGTTGCCGCCACCGCCCGCGAAAGGCTCGCCGGCCAAGGCTTTGACGCCGAGCAGATCGAGCAGATCATCGCCTCCGTTCCGATCGCCACGCACAACCAGCGCGGCCTCGGCACGCTCCACATCGGCGCGATCGAGGGCCGCCCGCTTGACGTAGAAGCGGCCGACCTGCTGGCGATCGTCGAAGGCTCGATGTCAAGCGAGATCTACGAGCTGATGAAGCGCTCCGACGAGGGCTCCGTCGTTCAGAAGGCCCACAGTCGTCCCCGCTTTGTCGAGGACTGCGTGCGCGAGATGATTCAGGGCGTGATTGATCGCTATGGATCGCTCGATGACGGCACCTTCGTGTCATCCCGCCAAGAGAACCTCGAAACCATCCATCAGCACAACGTCACAGCCGAGCGCTTCGGGCTGCTGGGCGAGCTGCGGCGCGAGTTCGAGACCGATGAACACCTCGCACATCACACCTCGATGCGCGAGTGGCTTGACGCCGGCGGCCGCTAGCCGTTGACGCGCTCGGCGCAGCGTTTTAGCTCTGCACCTGCGGGGACTTCAACACTGACCAGAGGCAGCTGGCCGGGCGAGTCGAAGACCTTCGCCGCGGCGTCGTTTCCGGCCAGCGACTGCGAGTCGCTGTTCCAAAGCGCGAGCATCGTGTAGCTGCCGCCCGTCCCTTCGAACAGTACGGCGCGCGTCTTGCCCCAGTCCCAGCGTTTCGCGGGGCGAAGGCTGCCGGCTTCGATGTCCGCGCGCACCGCGCTGAGCGCGTCCTGCGAACGAGCCTGAGCCAAGCCGGCGCGCTTGACGCAGGCGGCGATCTCATTTGGAACCGGGTCGCGGTTGCCGACAACGATGTAGATCGCCGTTCCGAACGACGCAGCGATGCACACCAGCAGAACAGCGAAGGCCCACTTCATTGCGTTGACCCCTCTCCCGCGTGCGCGCGACGCAGCTCAGCTTCGCGCAGGAGCCGACGCATGCCAAAGAAGTAGTCAATCCCGCTGGCGATCGTCACGGCGACCATCAGATAGACGAGAACATCAACCCAAGTTGGGGACGGGACGATCAGGATCAGAAGAAATATCGTCATCACCTGAACGGTCGTCTTGGCCTTCCCCCACCAGTTTGCAGCGATCACGACGCCCTCGGATCTGGCCGATATCCGTGCGACGGTCACGGCAAATTCGCGTGCCACGATCACCATTGCGACCCAAGCCGCCAGCCGCCCGAGGGAAACCAGCGAAAGCAGCGCCGCGATCACCAGAAGCTTGTCGGCGACCGGATCCATCAGCTTGCCGAAAGTGGTGACCTGTTCGCGTGTGCGCGCCAGCCAGCCGTCGAGCGCGTCGGTCACCGACGCTGCGGCAAAGACGACGGCCGCGAGCACGTCACTGGTTTGACCGCCCCTCGAAAGCAGCGCCACCACTAGCACCGGCACGAGCAGAATCCGCAGAACCGTCAGCAGGTTTGGGAGGTTGAGCGTGAACACGACTGGTCAAGTATGGCGATCGGGCTAGTCGGGACGGCAGCTTGGCGCTTAAGCCTCGATTGCGGCCTCGGCGGGCATCGGTCGGGCCGACCTCGTCACTCCGACGCTCGCAGCGACCACGAGGCCGATCGAGAACAGTTGGAGCAGCGTCGGCTTCTGCCCAAGAACGATGAAGCCCGTGCAGACCGCGACTGCTGGCTCGATGCTCATCAGGGTCCCGAAAACTCTTGCCGGAAGCCTTCGCAGCGCCTCAAGTTCGAAGGTGTAAGGGATCAAGGAGCTGAGCAGGCCGATCACCGCTCCGACGAGAATAATGTGAGGCGTAACGAGCATCTCCCCGCCGGCCGCCACCCCAGGGATGAAGACAACAAGACTGCCGATCATCATCGCGATCGTCAGCCCGTCGCGATCGGGGAAGATCTCGCCGGCGCGCTGCGCAACAAGGATGTAGACGGCCCAGAAGAACGCCGACAGCAGCGCGATTAGAACGCCGGTCAGCTCGAGATCTCCCCCTCCCGACCACGGCTGCGCGATCAGTACCACTCCCCCAGCCGCCAGCAGAACCCACAGCCCATCGAGGAGCCTGCGCGAGAAGACCGCCGCGATTGAGATTGGGCCGAGGAACTCGATCGTGGTTGCAATCCCGACGGGCAGACGCTCGATCGCAGCGTAGAAGGAGAGGTTCATCGCTGCCAGCGTCAGACCAAAGACAAGAGCCATCTTGAACTGCTGCGGCGACCACTTGGAGACTTTTGGTCTTCCGAGCAGGAACAGAAAAAGGGATGCGAACGCCAGTCTCAGGAAGGTGGAACCGGAGACGCCGACTTCATCGAAGATCGTCACCGAGATCGCCGCCCCGAACTGAACCGAGACAATTGACCCGATGACGAGCGCCAACGGCGGGAAGCGGCCGAGAGTCCCCGAACCTTGCGGGATTGGCGAATCGTGATCTGTAGGTGTGGCTGCTGGCATCTTGACGATCCGGTGGCGCTGCGCCCGCTTGATGATGCCCTAGTCTGAACAGATGCCGCTGATCCCGACCGTAATCGAGACGACTTCCCGTGGAGAGCGTGAGTATGACCTCTACTCGCGGATGCTCAACGACCGGATCATCTTCCTCGGTCAGCCGATCGACGACCAGATCGCAAACCTGGTCGTGGCCCAACTGCTGCACCTTGAGTCCGACGACCCCGAGAAGGACATCTCGATCTACATCAACTCGCCCGGCGGGTCGATCTATGCGGGCATGGCGATCTACGACACGATGCAGTTCATCAAGCCCGACGTGCAGACAATCTGCTGCGGCGTTGCGATGTCAATGGGCTCGCTTCTGCTCACAGCCGGCGCTGAGGGCAAGCGTCTGGCGCTGCCAAACAGCCGGATCCTGATCCACCAGCCATCATCGGGCTTCCAAGGTCAATCGTCGGATATCGAGATCCACATGAACGAGATCCTCAAGACCCGTGCCCGGATCGACGAGCTCTACGCGCTCCACACCGGCCGAACGGTCGAGCAAGTTCACGAGGACATGGAGCGCGACCGCTTCTTCACGGCGGAGCAATCGGTCGAGTACGGCCTGATCGACCGCGTTCTTACCTCCCACTAGATCTGCAGCAGCGCATCACGGACCGAAGCGTCGCGCTCGCGCGCAGCCTCATCCGCCCAGTCCCAAACAACGCCGTCCTCGATAGCGAAGGTGGGGCGTTTGTGACTGCTTACAGATTCAACCCGGATCTCAACGGCGACAACCCCGTCAACTCCCGGCAGCGGGTCGGCGACGACCTGCGCGGTGCCGTGGGCGGTGAAGGCGACGTCTCCGGCGGCCAGCACCGTCAGCGCTACTCGCGGATCCTCCAGAAGCCTTTCGAGCGACCCCCTGCGTGCGCCAAGTGCGAGCACGATCCTCCGCTCGGACGCTCGGACCGCCGTGCTGACCGGGATTGCGTGCGGGCCGTCGCCGACGGTCGCCAGCATCGACACAGTCCCAGGCTTCCAATCCGGCAGCTCAAACTCACGTTCCATGCTGCCAAGGTAGTAGTTTGCAGGCCATGAACCGATTCAAGCGCGGATGGCAACTCTCAAAGCAGAGCTGGGCGGTTGTGAAGGCGGACAAGTCACTACTCGCGTTCCCGGTGATCTCGGTCGTCGCCGCGATCGTCACGATGATCATCTTCTTCGGCGGCGGGATTGGCATCGCTGCGGCCGCCAATTCAGCGTGGGCCGCCCTCCCCTTGGTCATCATCGGCGCCTACCTGCTGACGGTGATCGGCATCTTCAGCGCCGTGGCGCTCGCGTCATGCGCAACAGAGGCGCTCGAGGGGCGCAGCACGACAGTCGGACAAGGCTTCACCGCGGCGCGCGGGCGGATGAAGCTGATCTTCGCTTGGGCGGCCGTTGCGCTCTCAGTCGGCCTTCTGATTTCCATCCTTCAAAGCCTTCTCGAGGAAGTGGCTGGGAGCCTTGCGAGCGCCATCCTCGGCGGCCTCGCCAGCTTCGCCTGGGCGGTCGCAACATTCTTCGTGATCCCGATCA
>WLNX01000115.1 GCA_009699565.1 Actinomycetota bacterium
AGTCTCGACCGATCTTCCGAACCGCACTCGCATCGCTGGCACTCGTCGCAATCTTTGCCGGCACATGTGCGCGCCAAGCGGCCACATCCGACCCTGGACGCTGGCGTCTCGTCACGGCTTCCCCGCTAAGCATTCGCTACTGGCAAGGGATCACCAGCATTCCGGGAGGCGGCGGACTGGTATTCACCGGCATCGCCAGAGGTATCTTCAGAACCGACCTGGCGCTCGGCCGCAAAGCCGCGAACGAGAGCGCGATTCCGGCGTCGGTGCGCCGGAGTGAAGGCTTCAACCACATCGGCGATCCGTCGTTTGACCCCAGCGCGGGTGGCCGCATCCTGCTGCCACTGGAATGCTTCAACCCGCTGTCCGGGGACGACCCTTGCCGGCGCGGCGCGATCGGCGTGGCCGACCCCGTCAGCCTTCACTGGCGCTACTACGTGAAGGTCAGCGCTGCGAGCGCGCGCAAGCTGATGTGGGTCGAAGCTTCGCCCGACGGTCGCCTTGTGTGGACGTCGGCTGCAGATGACCTGCTCGCGTTCGCGGCGAGCGAGGTGAACCAGCGCAACGCGGGTCCGGATGGAGCGCTGCGGCCGGTCCGTCGCCTGCGCGGAGCATTGGAGGGGCTGCCAAACGTCAGCGGCGGGGCTTTCTGGCGCGGGAGGCTGCTGCTGGCGGGCCAGAGCGGGCGGCGGTTTGAAGTCAACTCGGTCGATCTCTCTGACGGCTCGGCGCGCAGGGAGATCCAACTCTCGCTCGCCGGCGAGAGCGAGGGACTGGCCACGGTCAACTTTGCCGGAGGCGTCCTGCAGTGGCAGGTGATGCCGCGGCTTGATCCGTTCCCTCCCAGCTACCTACGCCCAACGCTGCTCAGTTTTGAGCCGCGTCAGGGGGCGCAGCGGCCGTAGGCGAGGAAGAACTCGTTTGAGGCGAGCAGCTTGAAGCCGGGCGGCGGGATCTGGAGCCGCTGCCAGCCGTCGTCGACTGCGTATTCGTTGATGTTGAGGTCAGGGCGCGACTCGTACGAAGGGTTGATCACAAGCGCGACTCCTTCCCTCTGGACCGGAACGCTGGTGTCCGACCGCGGAATGATCTGCGGCGGCTCCAAGCGGAAGGCCCACTTCGCCTCCGGCAGCAGCTTCTGGCTTGGAACGGTCACGGGCCCGCAGCGCCGAGCCCGCAGCACCGCCGGGTTGACCATGATCGAGCGGAAGTTGTCGCTGACCTGACGCCGCTGCTTGATGTCGGCGTCGATCTTGGAAACATTCAGCCGCGTCGCCGTCCACGCCGCGCCGACCACAACGCAGAGAACCGCTCCTGCCGCCCACCAGCGGCGCAGGCTGCTTGAGCGGTCGACAAGAGTCCAGCCGGTGAGCGTGTAGGTCGCGAACAGGATCAGAGCGATCGCCGCGACCAGGATGTAGCGCCAAACATTTGCAAGGCCTCCGCTGGCGATGACGAGATACGAGAACCAGGTGGTGGCAACAAGAACTGCAGGGATGATGAGCTGCTTGCGGCGCTGCTGTATCGCGAGGATCGCGCCGAGGCCAGCGATGATTGAAAGCGGCAGCTTGAGGATCGTGTTGGTCCAATAGAGCGTGTAATAGGGAAGAGTGGAGAACGGACGACTGCGACCAAGATCGCCGGCGTTGCGGCTGGTGGTCGTCAACGAATAGAGCGGGTTACCGGTGACCAGAAGATCGATCGAAAACCAGATCAGCGGTGCGATCGCTGCGTAGCAGAGCACGCGCAGACGCCCCGACCAACTGAGCGGGTAGCCAACCCAAAGCATGTAGAGCCCGATCAGCAGCCAGGCCTCGGGGCGCAGCAGCCCGGCCATGATCAAGAGAACCCAAACAATCCCGCCGCGCCGCGGACTGCGCGCCTCCAGATAACCGGCCCAAAGGATCAGCGCCGCATAGGGAGGGTCGAGGAACCCGACGCCGGCGAGCCAGGCAATGTCGAGCCGGGTCGCGATCAGGCCGAGCGCGACCAGCCCACCGAAGAGTCCGCTGATGAAGACGCCGAAGCGGAAGACCGCGATCAGCAGCGCCACATAGCCGACCAGCGACCAGAGCACCATCATCTGGGGGCCGTAGTCGCCGGCAGGCTGGAACAGCAGCCCCAGCGCCAGCATCAGCGGATGCTGCGTCGGCGCCCTGTAGGAGCCGAAGTTCGGCAGGTTCCCCTCCCAAAGATCGCGCGACCAGTTCAGCGCCGACTGGGAATCGAATGTTGCCCGCGGGCTGTAAGCGAAGAAGCCGATCAGCACGACTACGCCGATCGCGATGATCAGCGCGATCATCAGCTGCTTCTCGTAGCGTGCGTATCCGCCCGCGCGGCTGCGTTCGGTGGCGGACACGAGACTTCAGATTAGCGGCGCAGGCGGGCGCCCACGTTGCCGCCGGCCGAGATGGCCGACGGCTTCGTGAACAGCCCTGCGCGGCAGCGACCTAGCGGTGGCTGTTGAACTCGATTGCCTGCTGGAAGGTTGGACGGTTGGTCCAACGCATCGTGAACTTCGCACCGACACCGGTCGGCAGAGTGTTGGCCGGACGCAGCTCCGGCGGAGCGAGCGGTCCGAACTTGATCCGCTCGGCGTTTCCGTCGGCGTGCCAGTTGGCAACGACGCCGCCCTGATCGTTAGACAGCTCCTGAGCTGCTTCGTCGATCGCGGCCCAGAGATCGCTGGCGCAGGTTGCGGAGTTGCCATTGCCGCAGAAGCGGTCGGTCCAAGGAGACTTGACGGTGTCGCCAAGAAGCGTCCGCAGATCCTTGTCAACGTACGAGTACCAACCGCTGCCGAACGATGATCCGCCCGAGCCGGGGTTGTTTGAGTAGCCCATCTGGTTGCGCAGCTCGTCGGTCAGCTCGGTGGTCAGCTTCCCGCTGATCACTGCGCGCGCGATCTTCGACCAGGCCTTGTCCATAACCGCCGCGCCAGGGGCGTCTACCTTGCCGTCGAGGTTGGCGTCAATGCGGACCGAACCGGCTGCGCTCCATGCCTGAATCGCGTTGGCGGCTTCGGTTGCTAGAGGGGTTGGCGCGGTGCCGAGTGCCAACACACGCTTGATAACGGGCCAGTTAATCGAACCGCGGATGTCGCGGGTCGCGGCGCCATTCATTACGCCAACAACGTTCTCCAGCTTCGACTTTGCCGGGAAACCGGTGAACATCTCAACGCGCTGGACCGAGCCTTCCCCCCAGGTACCGTCGGCCGCGCCCCACATCGGAGCCGGCTTGTTGTTCCAGTTGAGGATGTAGCCGGACGGCGGATCGGCCTGGTGGGGGTGCTGGTTCTGAGTCAGGAAACCCTTCCAGTCGTACTCGCCGGTGCCGAGCGTGGCGAGGCTTGGGTCGGTGCCCGCGGCGCGAACCGGGAGCCGTCCTGACGAGAAGTACGCAATGTGCTTGCGCTCCGCGTAGTGGATGTTGAAGGTCGTCTCAAGCTCGTTCGCAACCTTGAAGAAGCTCTTCGGCGAGGTCGGCTTGTTCTCGTTCATGTGCTTGAAGAAGAGCGCCGAGACCGGTTCGCGGCCGCGTGTTGCGCGGAGCGTTGCGATCGCGTACGGCTGACCGCCAACGGTCACCGTTCCACCGACCGGGCCATGGACCGACTCCTTGAATGTCAGCTCGCGTGCCGGCTGACCGCCGCCTGCTCCAAGCAGGCCGGCGTCGAAGGTCGTCATCGCCTTGCACTGCCCCTTGTAGAGGTAGTGGTCGGAGCTGCGGGTCGGTTGACCGCCGCCGGGCTCGCAGAGCTTCTCGAGGAAGACGTCGGTGTTGTCGTTGCCTGCGCTGGTAAGCGACCAGGCAAAGTCCTTACCGCGACCGAGCAGCACGTACGGCATCGTCGGAGGGGCGGCGCCTGCGGCGTCGATCCCCGGGCCGTGGATGTCAACCTGCATCACGATCTCGGGGTTGAAGTAGCCGAGCTGAGGACCCATGACGGCGAGGCCGTTGCCGGTTGCCGACTTGCCGGGCGATGCCAGCAGCGCGTTTGATGCCCGGCGATGGTTTGCCATCGTCGTCGCCAGCGTGCGGGACGCGAGGTTGTTCTTGGAACCCGGATCAACCTTCGGAGACCCCGGCGTTGCGCCGGTCGGGACGAGGTTGTAAGGGAACGAGGTCGGGATCGACGTAGTGGCCTCGGGCTCGTTGACCTGATGCAGCTCGCGGTAGATGCGTGTGCCGACCGTTGCTCCGTACTCGTCCTGAAGCTTGTTCAGGAAGATCGAACTGTCAACTCCGCCGCCGCCTCCGTTGCCGAAGATCGAGCCGATGAACGAGTAGGCGGCAATCGCCTCAGTCAGTCCAACGGTTGGCATGCGGACCTCAGGCGCGCGCTCGCGCATGTTGAGAGCGTTGACGCCGTCGGCCCAGCACTTGAAGTCGGCGAGGATTTCCTTGCCTTCCTTGCCGTACTTCTTCAAAGTCAGGGCCTGGTCGGCGACGAACTTCCTGGCGGCCGGAGATGGGGTGAACTTGCGGGCCGAGGTGACGAGGCCGAAGGCGTTGACTCCGGGGATGTCGAGCGTTGCTGCGAACGCCGGTCCAAGCCCGAGGCTCAGCAGCGCGCCGCGGTCCTTGGCGGCCATGTAGCCCATTCCGAAAGCGACCGAGCAGCGCGTCGTGCCGTAGATGTGGGGGATGCCGTCGGCGCTGCGGACGATTTTCAGGCCCTTGCGGCCGGTTTCGACCTTGAGGCCGCCCTTTGGAATGCCGAACTTCTCGGAGACGAAGTTGGCCTTGACGTCGGCTGCTGAGACGTTGCCGCCGAGCGGAGTCAGGTTGTCGTACTTGATGCCCTGATCGGAAGAGTTGACGTTGAAGCCGCTCGCGCTGACGGCGCCGTTGGCGCCTGGAGCGAGAACTTGGAAGGCCTGGCCTGCGAAGTCGGTCTTCTTCGCGGTGGCGGCGGCCGGCAGAAGGGCGATGGCGCTCAGGGCACCACAGATGGCAATCAACGAACGGTTCACAGTCTCTCCTCTTGAAGCTTGCGACAACCTTCTGGCTGCCTTGGCGCACCGTAGCGGATTCAGATCGGCGGTGCGCCGCTAGCAGGATGCTGCCCGCGGGCGGCCAGCTCAGCGGTCTTTGCGACTGACCGGCGCGGTGCCGAAGACCTTGTCCCAGTAAGGGGCGCTGACGCCGTAGCCGCGGTCGTGGTCTTGGAAGTGGTGGCGCATGTGGAGCTCGCGCAGCTTGCGGCCAACTCGCGTGGTCGGCCGACGATGGTGGAGGTAGTAGTGCGTCATGTCGTAGGCGAGGTAGCCGATGAAGAAACCGGCGCTGAGCATGCAGGCCGGGGCAAACGGGAGCAGAAGCTGAAACGCGCCAATGAACAGCAACCCAAGCGGAATAGATGCCGAAGGCGGCATCACGAGGCGCATCGGATCGTTGGGATGATCGTGGTGGACACCGTGGATCATCCAGTGAATTCTGGCCCCGACCGGGTGGTCCGGTTCAAAGTGGAAGACGACGCGGTGCAGCCAGTATTCGGTGAGGGTCCAGACGGCGTAGCCGCCGATCGCCCACAGAATCCCCTGCCAGAAAGGGATCTCCCTCAGGCCGAGGATCGAGAAGGCGACGATTACAGGAACGAAGATCACCGGGATCACGGCCACGTGCACGCGCGTGAAGCGGTCCAGCCATGGCGTTCCGAACATCGGCGGCGAGGCCTTGAGGACCTCCTCGCGCGGCAGCTCGGTTGGCTGAGTCCCAGAAAGTTGCTGTGTCGCCCCCATCAACTAATTTCTAGCA
>WLNX01000116.1 GCA_009699565.1 Actinomycetota bacterium
CGGGCTGCGCGAGGGCGAGGTGACGATCGGTGAGCAGTTGCTCGAAACGATCATCTGCGAATACACGCGCGAGGCCGGAGTTCGCGGCCTTGAACGGGAACTGGGGACGCTGCTGCGAAAGACGGCTACCTCGGTTGCGACGGCAGACGACGGCGAGAAGGTTGAACTGACGCTGGAGATGATTCGCGAGGCGCTCGGTCGCCAGAAGGTCTTCTCCGAATCGGCCGCGCGAACCGCGGTCCCAGGAGTGGCGACAGGCCTTGCCGTTACCGGCGCAGGAGGCGACGTCCTCTTCGTTGAGGCAAGCGCGATGGACTCCGGCGGAAGTGGGCAGCTCACGCTGACCGGGCAGCTCGGCGACGTGATGAAGGAGTCGGCGCAGATTGCTCTTACCTACGTCAGGGCCCACGCTGACGAGCTGGGGATCGCCTCTGACGCGTTCGAGAAGCGCGAGTTCCACCTCCACGTCCCCGCCGGGGCGACACCAAAGGACGGCCCGAGCGCCGGCATCGCGATGACGACGGCGCTCGTCTCGCTGCTGACCGGACGCGCGGTTCGCCACGACGTCGGGATGACCGGCGAGGTGACGCTCCAGGGGCGCGTGCTGCCGATCGGCGGCCTCAAGCAGAAGGCGCTGGCAGCGCACGCCGCCGGCCTGACCGATGTGATCCTTCCCGAACGCAACCGCGGCGACCTTGACGACATCCCCGAGGAGATCCGCGAGCAGATGGCTTTCCACCCGGTGATGACGATCGACGAAGTGCTGGAACTGGCGCTTGAACCGGCCGTCAAGGCCGCGAAACTCTAGAACTACCCAACCTGCCGCACGGGGGTAGGGTTGGCGTCGTGACCGGCGACAACTCGATCAATCCGCTGATGGCGGATCAGCTCGACCAGCAGACCGAGAACTGGGGACCTGACTTCTTCTGGCACCGCGTGCGCTGGAAGGCGGTCCGCGAGCAGCTTCCAGCCACAGGCAGCTTCGGACTAATAGACGTTGGCGCGGGCGCCGGCTTCGCAGGCGAGTACCTCGAGCGGGACTTCCCCACGGCCTCGTACTCGTTCGTCGAGCCGCTGGAGACGCTGGAGAGAAGGCTTGAAGCCCGTTGGGGCGAGCAGGCGAACCTCAAGGATGCTCCATCCTTCGGCGCTTGCGACTTCGTCTGCATGCTCGATGTTCTCGAACACATCGAAGACGACCAAGCGTTTCTGGGCGAGTTGGCGACGAAGATGAAGAGCGGAGACAGGCTGATCATCCTGGTCCCGGCGCTGCAGTCGCTTTGGTCGAAATGGGACGAGCTCTACGGCCACTTTCGCCGCTACGACAAGAGGATGATCAAAGAACTAATCGCGCCGCTGCCGTTTGAAATTCGCGAGCAGGGATACCTCTTCCCGGAGATGCTGCCGGCCGCATGGCTGCGCAGGCGCCGCAGCCGCGAGTCCGCGGACCGTGCCGACGGCGACCTACCTCCCTCAATATCACCAGCGCTGAACCTGGCGCTGTTCGCGCTTAGCTCGCTCACGCTGCGACTGAGGAACGTCTCGCCGCGCGGCACCTCGCTGCTCGCCGTTCTCGAGAAGAGCTGAGCGACGGATGCAGGAAATCCCTGCAAAGCGGCGAAATCTTAAAGGTTGGACTTACGTCCGCGGCGTTGGTCATTGTTCTGCACGTGGCGATCGACCGACAGGTGATCTACGCGAGCAGCATCTCGCGGCGAGAGGTTCGCAGGCGCCAGGCGCGTCGCCGCGGCGAACTGCTTGGACCGAGGCTGGCGCTGGTCGCGGCATGCGGTGCAGGCTTCTCGGTGCTTGTGATCGTCGTTCAGCAAGTGCTCTAAGGGCGGACGCAGTCGCGCTCCCGGCGCTGCGGCGTGCGCTACTGTCGCGCCCGTGAGAGACGGCGAGCAGACCGGAGCGCGAATGCGGCTGCTGATAACCGGCGGAGCCGGCTTTGTGGGATCGAACCTCGCATGCCAGATGGCGGCCAAGCACCCGGACTGGTCGATCACGGCGGTGGACAATCTCCACCGCGACGGCAGCAAACTGAACCTGCCGAGGATCGAGCGGGCGGGCGTTCGCTTTGTCAACGCCGACGTGCGCGACCGCGAAGCGCTGCTGGAGCTTGAACCGTTTGACGCGCTGCTGGAGTGCTCGGCCGAGCCGTCGGTGATGGCCGGGATCGACGGCGAAACGGGCTACGCCTTCGAGTCAAACGTCGTTGGCGCCTACAACTGCCTTGAACTGGCTCGCCGCGACGGAGCGCAGTTCATCTTTCTGTCGACCAGCCGCGTCTACCCGGTGGCGGCTCTGGCGGCGCTCCAAACCGAAGAGCACCCGACCAGATTCGCTCTCTCCAAGCTCCAGCAGACAGCCGGCGCATCCGAGGCCGGAATCAGCGAGGCTTTCCCGCTGGACGGGGCGCGGACGCTCTACGGAGCGACGAAGCTCTCTGCCGAGCTGCTGATCGCCGAGTACGCGGAGATGTTTGGCATGAAGACGACGATCAACCGCTGCGGGGTGATCGCCGGGCCTTGGCAGATGGGCAAGGCGGACCAGGGCGTGTTCGCGTATTGGATGCTCGCGCACCACTTCAAGCTGCCACTCGGCTATATCGGATTCGGTGGAAGCGGCAGGCAGGTGCGCGACCTGCTCCACGTCGACGACCTGGTAGAGCTCGTCGATGACCAGCTGACGCGGCCGGACGACTGGGCCGGCGTCTGCGCCAACGTCGGCGGCGGCCTAGAAGTCAGCCTCTCGCTGCTGGAGGCGACCGAGCTCTGCCGCGAGATCACGGGCAACAAGATCGAGGTCGAGCAGACCGCCGACGAGCGGCCCGGAGACGTCCCGATCTACGTCTCCGACTGCTCGAAGCTGTTCGGACTGACCGACTGGCGTCCGCGGCGCGATGCGCGCACAGCGCTTGAAGACATCGGCCGTTGGATCGGCGAAAACGAAGACGACCTGCGTTCGGCGCTGATCGACGGCGCGAACTGATTAGCGCTGACAGAGCCTGAGCAGCGCACCGGGCTGCAGCCGCACGGCCCAGTCGGCCCCGACTGCGTCTGCTGCAGCGCTGATCCTGCTCGCGGAACCCGAAGGCAACGTAAAGCTCGGCTGCGGTGGGAACCCGGCGGCAAACCGGCGCAGGTAGACCGGTACCGAATAGGCCGACTGCGCGATCAACGAACGGCCCGGCGCGAGCGCAACGTCGACCGCTGCACCCGGGGCCCGAGGCCTGATGGCGAGGCAGGCCCCAGCGCGCCCGACCCGGGCCGAGCGAACGGCCAGGACCCGGGGAGTTTCGCCGCCAAGGCGCACCGCACGAGAGATGCCAACCTGGCCTGCGCGAATCAGAACCGAGTCGGCCACCTCGCGCTGCACCGGCGATCCGCCCTGCAGACGATCGGCATCCAGCGCGATCGTGCCGAAGTCACGCTGCGCAACGGACGCTCCACCAGCCGATATCTGCGGATTGGTCCGCGGCGCCGGGCGGAATTCCGGCGCAACACCGTCAACGAGCGTGAGCGCTCCAAGGCTGGCGCGAAGATTGTCGGCTACGTCGCGCTGACCCGAGGCAAAGCTGCCAAGCAGCGCGTAGTTTGAAAGCCCAGCCGCGAGCAGGAGGGCAATCGCGACAGGCGCAGCCCGCGTGCTCAACCGATGGCCGCGGCACAGCTCGGCGACAACGAGGACGACAAGCACTGCGCCCGGGTAGATGTAGCGCGGAGTGGTCGGGGGAGTGATGCCGATCCGCGTCAGCGCCGTGAGAGCCCACAATCCGAGCGCGGCGAGCACCAACGCGATCAGCCACTTAAGCGATCCTCGCGGCGCGGCGAGCCGGTAGATCACGGCGGCACCGAGCACCAGCAGCAGCGGCCGGCCGTAGGCGATCCCAAGACCGGTCAATCCGCCGACAGCGCTGGACCCGAGTTCGGCGACAAAGAGCGGCAGCTGCGGAAGGTTTGAGGGTTGCGCGTCACTGACGCCGTAGACGAGGTACCAGGCTGCAAACAGCACCACCGGAATCAGGACCACCCAAGCGCGCTTCCAGCGGCGCTCGTCGGATCCGACGACGACCGCGGCGGCGATCACAAAGGGAATCCCGATCGCCGCAGATGCCAGCGCCCCGGCCAGACACAGCGACGCCACCAGGTCGCCGCCGCGGTCGTCGCGGTCGAGTGCGACGAGCATCCAGACGCCAAATGCGACCGACATCAGGAAGGAGATCTGAAAGGTCCAAATCAGGTCATCGGAGGCGGCGAAGCAGAACAGTACGAAGCCGGCGGCGACGGCCGCTCCAAGCTCGCCAATCCGCCGCTTTGCGAAGACGAAGACTCCGCCGCCCACAAGCAGGTGGAGCGCCAGCAGCGCAGCGCTGAAGACCCAGTGGTGCGTTATTCCGGCGACTGAGAGCAGCAGCTTGTAGAGGAGCAGCGGAGCGACTACGAGATGCCCGTTGTGGGCATCGAGAAGCACATTGGCGGCCAGCCCCCGGCGACCGATGATGAAATCCCACTCGTCGAACCATGCCAGCGTGCCCCGTGACTGGTGGATCACCGCGACCGACGCAAGCACCATCGCCGCGAGCAGAAGGGCCGCCGCCCAGCGCGACGTCGACGCCGCCGGGGCGGCCTGCTCAGTTTCTGATGTCATCGGACGACCCTTCGTCCGGCCGCCTGTAGTCGCCGCGCGAGAGGTGGTGCTCGAAGAAAACATAGAGCACGATGAACAGGTACCGGCTGCCCATCTCCTGAAGGCTGAGCTTGGAGCTGCCGGCCTTGCGGTTGCGCCAGCGGATCGGCGTCACCTCGTAGCTGTGACCTCGGACGATCGCCTTGAGCGGCAGTTCCACGGTCAGGTTGAAGTGGTGCGACAGCAGCGGCTGGACATTCTCGATCACCTCACGCCGGTAGGCCTTGAAGGCGTTGGTCGTGTCGTTGTAGCCGTGGGCGAAAAGGACCCGGATGCCAAAGTTGACGACGCGATTAATCACTAGCTTAAACCAGGGATAGTCCTCCACAGACGAGCCCTTGATGAACCGCGACCCGAAGGCGCAGTCAACGCCCGAGTCGAGGATTCGGTAGTAGGTGACGAGGTCGTCGGGGTCGTCGGAGAGGTCGGCCATCATCACGGCGACCGCATCCCCGCTGAACCGCTCCAAGCCGGCCCGAACTGCGAATCCAAAGCCGTTCCGGAACGGCGACCGCAGATAGATGACGCCAGGGTCCTGCGCAGCGATCGCCTTCACCGTCTCGGCGGTTGCGTCGGTCGAGCCGTCGTCAACGACAATGATCTCGCGGTCGATCCCCTCTTCGTCGAGTCTCGCGGCGACAGTGGCAACGGTCTCGGCGATAGACCCCTCCTCGTTGCGGGCCGGGATTACAACTGAGAGCTTCATTGCGCTCCGCCGGCCGCCAACCAGCGCTCGGCGTTGAAGTCATGGATGTCGCGCAGGACCTCCTCGATCCCGAAGGTGAGTTGCCACTGCGGATAGTCGCGCTTGAAGGCGTCAAGGTCGCTCACCCACCACATGTGGTCGCCGATGCGCGCCTCGTCGGAGAGCGACCATTCGAGCTCGCGGCCTGCGATGCGCTGGCAGATATCGATCGCTTCGAGCATCGAGACGTTTGACTCGCGCCCGCCTCCAAGGTTGTAAACCGCTCCGATCGCGGGCCGCTGGCGGAACTCGTCGAAGGCGTGGACCACGTCGTGGGCGTGGATGTTGTCGCGGACTTGCTTGCCCTTA
>WLNX01000117.1 GCA_009699565.1 Actinomycetota bacterium
ATCTTGACTTCCTCGCTGGTGCCGCCTCCCGGAGCGCGTCCAAGGCCGGCTTCGATCATGTCGCGGATGTCTGTGATGCCGGTGTCCCCGGAGAGAGCGATCGCACCGCGGCTGACCAGCTTGGCGCCGGTGTACGCCTTCGGGTTGTGCGAAGCGGTGCACATGAGGCCGCCGTCGAGCTCGCGGCTGCCGACGAGCCAGTAGAGCATCTCGCTGCCAACCTCGCCGACGTTGATCACGTGCGCGCCCTCCGCAAGCATGCCGACCAGGTAGCGCTCCGCCAGCTCAGGGGCCTCCAGCCTCATGTCATGCCCAAGGCCGATCCCAAGGTCCTCAGTGTCGCGCCCGGTCAGGTGGCTGAGCACGCGGACAAACGCCCGCCCGATCTGTTCAGCGAGGTCGCCGTCGATCTGCTCGCCGTACAGACCGCGGATGTCGTAGGCCTTGAAAATCTCCTGCGGAACGTTCACGGGGTCACAGAGTAGCCGCGCGTCGGAGCCTCGGCGCGACAGCCCGGGCCCGCGCCTGCGAGCATCACACCGCGATGGCTACCGAGACGACCCCTGTGCTGATTCTTTGCGGCGGCCGCGGAACGCGGCTCCAGAACCAGCGGGAGACAATCCCAAAGGCGCTGGTGGAGGTCGGCGGCAAGCCGATCGTCTGGCACATCATTCACTGCTACGTCGCCGCAGGGTTCCGCGAAATAGTGCTCCTGACGGGATATCTCGCGGAACAGATAGAGGCCTTCGTCTCAGGGTCGGACTGGCCAGAAGGCGTCAGTGTGAGCTGTCTCCAGACGGGACTTGACACCCCGACCGGTGGTCGCGTCGCCGCCGCCGCGGACCTTCTCGGCGACAGGACCTTCTGCCTGACTTACGGCGACGGCTTGAGCGATGTAGATCTGCGGACACTGCTTGCCGAGCACGAGCAGAGCGGCGCTGCGGTTTCGCTGACCGCCGTTCAGCCCGAGCTGCCGTTCGGGATTCTTGAGCTCGACGGCGACTCGGTCGCAGGCTTTGAGGAGAAGCCGCGAGCCACGGAATGGATCAACGGCGGCTTCATGTGCGCCGGGCCTGAGCTGCTGCAGGAGCTTGATGGCGATAGCGTGCTCGAGCGAAATCCTCTGCAGACGCTGGCCGCGGCCGGAAAGCTGCGCGCCCATCGCCATCACGGCTTCTGGGCGTGCATGGACACCTACAAGGAGACTTTGATGCTGAACGACCTCTATGACAGCGGCTCCGCTCCATGGCGTTGCTGGTGAGCCCGCCGTTCGGGGCGTCGCTCGCCGGTTCGCGCCTCCTTGTCACCGGGTCGAACGGACTGCTGGGGTCCTGGTTCACGCGCAGGGCCCTTCTGCTCGGCGCGGACGTCACGGTGCTCCGGCTCGAACCGCAATCGAACAGCGCCCTTGTTCTGGAGGGCGTCGAGTCCGAGTGCCGGGTGGTTGAAGGAAACCTCCTTGACGGCGAACTGATTACCGCCACCGTTGCCGACAACGAAGTCGACACGATCGTTCACCTCGCCGCGCAGGCGATCGTCGGGACCGCCAACCAGTCGCCCCGGGGCACCTTCGAAGCCAACGTGACCGGGACCTGGAACGTCCTTGAGGCGGCGCGCCTTGCCGACGTGCCCCGCGTTGTTGTCGCTTCCTCCGACAAGGCTTACGGGGAGAGCGAAGTGCTGCCGTACGTCGAAACCATGCCGCTCCAAGCCTCCCATCCGTACGACGCGTCAAAGGCCGCAGCCGACATCATCTCGAGGTCCTACTGGGCCACTTATGGGATGCCCGTGGCCGTGACGCGGCTCGCCAACATCTATGGAGGGGGCGACCGAAACCTCTCGCGGCTCATTCCCGAGACGGTCGCCGCGATCCTGTCGGGCCGCGCTCCGGTGATTCGCTCGGATGGATCTCCCGAGCGCGACTTTCTGTTCGTGGACGATGCCGTTGACGCCTACCTTGCGATCCTTGACCTGCTCGCGGCTGGCGCGGGCGGCGGTGAAGCCTTCAACGCCGGCAGCGGCATTCCCCGCAGGGCGCTCGACGTCGTCAGCTCGCTCTGCGCCGTCGCCGACTTCGACGGCGAGCCGGAGGTGCTTGGCGAGGGAGACCTGAAGGGCGAGATCGACCGCCAGTGGAATGACTCAACCAAGCTGAGATCGGCGACCGGCTGGACGGCGCTGACGCAGTTCGAGCAAGGTCTCGCTGCAACGCTTCAGTGGTATCGCGAGCATCCGCAGTCGCTCGCCGGTTGATCCGGCCATTACCATTGGTCACCTATGGCTGGGCATTCAAAGTGGGCGGGCATCAAGCACAAGAAGGCGATCGTCGATTCCCGGCGCGGGAAGCTCTTCACCAAGCTCGGCCGCGCGATCACAGTCGCCGCGAAGGAGGGCGGGGGAGAGGTTGACGGCAACCCCGCTCTGGCGCTAGCCGTTCAGAAGGCCAAAGACGCGTCGATGCCGAAGGACAACATCCAGCGGGCAATCGACCGTGGCACCGGCGCAGGGGCCGATGCGGAGTCCTACGAAGCGGTCGCTTACGAGGGCTATGGCCCCGGCGGAGTCGCGTTGCTGATAGAGGCGCTGACGGAGAATCGCAATCGCACGGGCGCCGATGTGCGCCACACCTTGACCAAGCACGGCGGCAGCCTCGGCGAGCCGGGATCGGTCGCCTACCTCTTCGCGCAGTGCGGCCTGATCGTGGTTGACGCGGACGCCCACAGCGAGGAGGACCTGATGGTCGCCATCGACGCCGGCGCCGAAGAGATAGAGCTCGATGAGGATGTATTCGAAGTGATAACCGCGCCAGCTGACCTGTCAGCCGTCCGCAGCGCGCTCGACGCCGCTGGGATCGCCTATCAGTCGGCGGAGCTGATCCAGCGTCCCGCGACTCGCGTCGCCATCGAGGAGGACGACGCTGCCACGCTGCTGCGGCTGATTGATGCGCTCGAGGAGAACGACGACGTTGGCGACATTCACTCCAACTTCGACATCGATCCCGAAGTGCTCGATCGGATCGCCGGCTAGATGTCCCGCGCGCCAACCGCATGGCGGCAAGAGGAGCTGTTGTAAGAATGGACCCGATGGACGCCCCTCCACGCCGCAGGATGACCGCACCGCAGCGCCGCGACGAGATCCTTGACGCGGCCGCCGTCATCTTTGCCCGTTCGGGTTACGACGGGTGCTCGCTTGAGCAGATCGCAGGAGAGGCCGGGGTGTCAAAGGCCCTCATCTATGAGCACTTCGATTCAAAGCGTGAACTCCACGGCGAGCTGCTTGGCAGGAACGCCAACGAGATCTTCTCCCGTCTTGAGGCCTGCGCCGAGAGCGGGGCAACCGGGGAGGAGAGGCTGCGACTGGGCGTCGACGCCTTCCTCGAGTTTGTCGAGGAGAATCGGGACGCATGGCGGGCTCTCTTCCGCGACGCCGCCGACCCCGACATCGTTGAGGCGCTGGCCGGAGTTCAGACGCAGGCTGTGGGAGTGATCGCTGCCCTGATGGCGTCTGACCCGGACCGCGCGACGCGCGACCAGCGCGACCCGAGCGACGGCGCGCTCTATCTCGAACTCCACGCCCAGCTGCTGGCGGGCGCCACTCAGGCCGTTGCCCACTGGTGGTACGACCACCGCAGCGTTCCGCGCGCTGCTGTGGTCGATCGCGTGATGGAGTTCTGCTGGCTTGGATTGGAACGTGTGGCTGCGGGCGACTCGCTTGCAGGCTCGCGCAAGAGCACCGAGTAGAGACGACCAGCCCCGTCACGGGAAGGCATCCGGCGTTGGGCGCAGAATCATCTTTGATGATCGTCCTTGGAATCGACCCGGGTATTGCCAATACCGGCTTTGGTGTGGTCCGTCGCCGCGGCGGACGCCTGGCGGCACTTGATGGCGGCGTTATCCGCACCCGGGCCGAGCGGACGCCGGAATCGCGGCTCGCAGAGCTCTTTGCTCAGATGGAGGACCTCCTGGCCCGACACAATCCCGACGCGGTTGCGATGGAAGCTCTCTACTTCGGCCAGAACGTTCGATCGGCTTTCGCAGTGGGCCAGGCGCGAGGTGTGCTGCTGCTTGCAGCCGGCCGACGTTCGATTCCCTGCCAGGACTACACGCCGCAACAGGTTAAGGGGGCAGTCTGCGGCAGCGGCCGCGCACCGAAGGATCAGGTCACGCGAATGGTCCAAAGCCTGCTGTCGCTGCCTGAACCGCCCACGCCTGACCACGCGGCAGACGCGCTGGCAGTCGCAATCTGTCACGCAAATCACGCGCCTCTTCGCAGCGCAACGCTGCGCGCGCAGATGCCGGACAGCCGCGTCGCATGATCGCCTACGTCAGCGGCGAAGTTGCCGGTCGCAGGGATGACCACGTCGTCGTTCAAACGTCCGGCGGTGTCGGCTACCGGCTGGCCGTATCGGCGGAGACGCTGGCCCATGTTCCGGCAGTCGGCCAGGACGTCTCGCTCCACTGCCACCTCGTCGCCCGCGACGATTCGCTCGCACTCTTTGGATTTGCGACTGAGGAGGAGCGCGATCTGTTCCTGATGCTGCTCGGCGTTCAGGGTGTGGGCCCCAAGGTCGCGCTGGCCCTGCTCAGCGGAGGGCCGCCACGCGAGCTTGCCGGCGCGCTCGCGAGCGGCGATCTCGCGCGCCTCCAGGCGGTTCCCGGCATCGGCAAGCGGACAGCTGAACGGATTCTGGTGGAGCTCCGCGAGAAGGTGACCGGGCTCACAGGCGGTGACGGAGAGATCACGGTCACGCGCGGTGACGATCCCAGGCGGATCGCACGCGACGGTCTGGTCGAGCTCGGGTTCACGATGCAGGAGGCCGACGGCTTCGTCGCTGGAGCCGAAGGTGAGAGTGCAGAGGATCTGCTGCAAAGCGCGCTCAAGGCGGCTCGTCAATGACCGACGATTTTTCCGGCGACGCCCCGATCATGACCCCCGGCGCGCTCGCGGATGAGGAAGAGCTCGACGTCACGCTGCGGCCGCAGACGCTGGCCGACTTCATAGGTCAGGAAGCAGTCCGTGGGCAGCTCTCCGTCTCGCTGGAGGCGGCCACGGCGCGATCCGAACCGCTGGACCATGTGCTGCTCGCGGGGCCCCCGGGGCTCGGCAAGACTTCACTGGCGCAGATCATCGCCACAGAGATGGGTGTGCCATTTGTTCAGACCGCAGGCCCGGCCCTTGAGCGAAAGGGAGACATCGCCGCGCTGCTGACGGCTCTGGAGCCGGGATCGGTGTTTTTCGTTGACGAAATCCATCGACTAAGCCGAGCTCTCGAAGAGACGTTCTACCCGGCAATGGAGGACCGCCGGCTGCCAATCACAATCGGTCAGGGTGCCGGGGCCCGGGTTGTGACGCTCGAACTGCCGGCGTTCACGCTGATCGGCGCGACTACCCGAGCCGGTCTTCTGTCGACGCCGCTGCGCGACCGCTTTGGCATTCAATATCGGCTTGAAAACTACGGCCCCGACGAGCTCGCTGCGATCGTTCACCGTTCCGCGGCGATTCTCGACGTCGCATTGGATGAGGGCGGAGCGCTGGCGATCGCCTCCCGCAGCCGCGGCACGCCTCGGGTGGCGAATCGCCTCTTGAGGCGCGTGCGCGACTGGGCTGAGGTTCGCGGCACCGGCACAGTGACCGCCGAAGCAGCCGACAGTGCTCTCGAGCTGCTTGAGGTCGACCAGCTCGGATGTGACCGACTCGACCGCGAGCTGCTGACGGTCCTCTGTACGACATACGCCGGGCGCCCG
>WLNX01000118.1 GCA_009699565.1 Actinomycetota bacterium
GAGTGCCGTGGTATCCCTGTGTGCGACCGATGATGTGAACCCGCTCGGGCTCGCCGGTCGCTGCAAAGTACCTGCGCGCCAGCTTGGCGGCCGTTTCGATCGCATCTCCTCCGCCCAGCCCGAAGAAAATCTTTGCGTCGTCGATGATCGGAGCAGCGCTCGCGGACAAACGCTCTGCCAACTCCAGCGCGGGCTTGTTGGCGAAGCCGCCGAAGGTCTGGTAGGTCGCAAGCACGTCCATCTGCGCCTTCGCGGCGTCGGCGATCTCGGTGCGTCCGTGGCCAACATTGACGCACCAGAGGCTCGCCGTGCCGTCGAAGTACCGCGTGCCGTCCGAGTCCCAAACGTATGAGCCCTCGCCGCGCTCAATGACAAACTCATGACCCTTGACCTGGGCCATGTCCGCGAACGGATGCCAGAAGCGCGTCTCGCTGCTCATTGGTGCCTCTTTCGGCTGTTAAGTGATGATCGGGATGATCAGGATCGCAACGATGTTCGCGACCTTGATCATTGGGTTAATCGCCGGGCCGGCGGTGTCCTTGAACGGGTCGCCAACGGTGTCGCCGGTCACCGAAGCTGCGTGGGCATCAGAGCCCTTGCCGCCGAAGGCGCCGTCCTCGATCAACTTCTTGGCGTTGTCCCATGCGCCGCCGCCCGCGGTCATCATGACGGCGAAGAAGAAGCCGACGATGATCACGCCGATCAGCAGTCCGCCGAGCGCAGCTACCGACAGCAGACCAACAATTGTCGTCAGCACGATCGGGATCAGCGACGGAACAATCATCTCTCGCTGAGCGGAGGCCGTGACGATGCTGACGCATGTTGCGTAATCCGGCTCGTCGGTGCCATCCATGATGCCCGGCTTCTCGCGGAACTGGCGTCGAACTTCCTCGACAACCTTGCCACCTGCTCGGCCGACGGCCTCCATAGAGAGCGCCGCGAACAGCGTGACCATCATGCCGCCAATCAGAAGACCCATGAGGATGGCCGGATCGTCAATCGGGAAGCTCGTGACCACTCCCTCGGCGGCGAGCTCAGCCTTGAAGCCTGCGAAGAGCACAATCGCCGCGAGAACCGCCGAGCCGATTGCGTAACCCTTCGTAACGGCCTTGGTCGTGTTGCCGACCGCGTCGAGAGGATCGGTGACGTTGCGCACTTCCTCGGGCATGTTGGCCATCTCGGCGATGCCGCCAGCGTTGTCCGTGATCGGACCGAAGGCGTCAAGCGCAACGATCAGACCGGTCAGCGAAAGCTGACCCATCACTGCGACGCCGATGCCGTAGATGCCCTGCACGCCGCCGCCGGCGAGCTTCCAGGAGCAAAGCACGCCAAGTACCAGCACGAGTGCCGGAAGCGCGGTTGCCTGAAGGCCCTGAGCCAGCCCCGAAATGATGTTCGTGGCGTGACCTGTCTGCGATGCCTCTGCCGTCTTGCGGACGGGTCCAAAGCGGGTCGACGTGTAGTAGTCGGTGATCACGAACAGCAGTGCCGTGACGCCAATTCCGACCAGCGAGCAGAGGTAGAGGTTCATGACGCTGGGAGCGCTCACCGCACCGGCTGCGCTCTTGAACGTAATGCCGTCCATCATCCACGCGGTGACCGGGTAGAAGGCGATAGCCGCGATTACACCGGAGACGACAAGGCCCTGATAGAGCGCGCGCTCGACGTTGCCCTTTTCGCTGCGCACGGCGAAGGTGCCGATGATCGATGCGACGATCGCAACTGCGCCGAGAACGAGCGGGTAGAGCGCTACAGCGGTCTGCTCGTTGAAGGTGAGAACGCCCAACAGCATCACTGCCACTGCCGTCACGGCGTAGGTCTCGAACAGGTCTGCTGCCATTCCGGCGCAGTCGCCCACGTTGTCGCCAACGTTGTCGGCGATAACGGCAGGGTTGCGAGGGTCATCCTCGGGGATGCCCGCTTCGACCTTGCCGACGAGGTCGGCGCCGACGTCGGCGGCCTTCGTGAAGATGCCGCCGCCGAGCCGTGCGAAGACCGAAATCAGCGAACCGCCGAAGCCGAGACCGATCAACGCGTCAACTGCGTCCTTGGGAGTTTCATTGAAGAATGAGGTGAGGATGCCGTAGTAGCCGGCAACGCCCAGCAGCGCGAGGCCAACAACCAGCATTCCGGTGATTGCACCGCCGCGGAATGCGACCTTGAGCGCCGGCCCAATGCCCCCGCGTGCGGACTCTGCGACGCGTGCGTTGGAGCGCACCGAGACGTTCATTCCGATGTAGCCGGCGGACCCGGAGAGGATTCCGCCGATTGCGAAGCCGATCGCGACCGAAAGGTCCTGGATGAAGAGCAGTGCGATGAAGAGGACAACACCAACCGCTCCGATAACGAGGTACTGGCGGTTGAGGTATGCGCGGGCGCCTTCCTGAACAGCGGCGGAGATTCGCTGCATCTCGGCGTTGCCCGGCGAGAGCGCGAGCAGCTGAGTCGTAGTTACGACGCCATAAACAACGGCGATCAGGGCGCAGGCAACGGCGATGATGACGCCATGATCGGTAAGTAGTGCAGACACGTGAGTGAGTCCTCCGGAAGTAAATTGATAATCCGCCGCCGGAAAGGCGACGAGCGCAGCGCTCTGGGGCAGTAAAAAGCCCCCAGTGCTCAGAAGCTAGGCGATCCTACCGCTAAAAGCCACGGAAACGCTCTGCGGGGTTCAGGGACCAGGGGTCCAGAGCCCGCCGGAGCTCTTTCCGGGCTCTTCGGTTCCGCCGTCCGGCTCAGCCGACGCGGGAGCAGGACTGCTTTCGGCGCCGCCCGCGTCGTCGCCTGACGGCACGGTTTCGCCGGTCATCTTGGCGAAGGCGACCTGAAGCTGGGCCAGCGCGTCCTTGATCGAGGCGGCGTTCTCGCCCAATGCAGGCTCGATCAGCGGCAGCAGTCGCCGGATCCCTTCAATTGCGATGCTGACCTGCACCGGATCGGCCTCGTCCTCCGACCCCGGCAGCAGCCCCGCCTTGCGCGCCCCAAGGTTGAGCAGCGACACGACGGTCTGGGCAACAAGGTCTTCAACGCGAAGCGCCTTCAGCTCGGCCTCGTAGGCGGCGCGCATCTCTTCTTCGCTCATCTGAGCGGGATCGGCGCCCTCGGGGGCAACCGGAACTTCGACTTCGTCTGGAGTTTCTGGCTGATCGGACACTGTTCAAGACCCCTCGGTAGAACTTGTGGGCGCACCGGCCCCGAATGATTGACGCGTCTGCGCCACTGATGAAGCGTAGACATCTTTGACCGAAACTCCCTCGCCGAGCAGATCGCTCTGGCGTTCGGCACCGTTGCGATCGCGAAAGTGAGGCTCGATACCGAGCTCGCTGCGAACGGGGCGGGTCCATTCGAGCAGCCCGTCAACGGCAGCTCGCGCTGGAACGCAAACCCCCTTGTCGAGGTCAATCAACTCGCCGGAGATTCCCCAGCGGATCGCTCTCCAGAGGTTCTCCTCTATGAGGCGGCCGGCTGGCGCTTCGAATGGTTTGCCCTCATCATCGTCGCGCGCGGCCTGCATCACGCAGGCAACGATCAGCGCTGCCAGCGCCTCAGACTCGTCAGCGGTTTCCTGTGCGTCGCAGATCCGCACCTCAACCGTCCCGAACGCAAGATGCGGGCGAACCGACCACCAAACCTGAGTGTCCTCCTCGATTGACCCGGTCCGCAAGAGGAGCTCGAGGTAGTCGCAGTAGGAGCTCCAGGAACCGTACGGATCGGGAACTCCGCAGCGCGGGAACGACTTGGTAAAAATCTGTGTGCGCACGGAGGCGAGCCCGCTGTCGAGTCCTTCCAGCATCACCGAGTTGGCACTGAGCGCGAGCAGCGTCGGAAGAATCGTCCGCAACCTGTCGCAGACGCGCACTGCCCGGTCGGCGTCCCTGATTCCGACATGAACGTGGAGTGAAAAGGTGTTATTGCGCCGCGCGACGTACTGAAGGCCATCGACGACGCGCCGGTAGTGGTCGGACTGGACGTTGAGCTGCTCGCGGTAATCGGCCCAGGGGTGAGTTCCGAGCGCGCCAAGCTTCACGCCCTGCAGATCCGCCAGCTCGAAAAGCTTGCGGCGGAGGTCGCGCTGCCGTGCTGTGGCGTCGGCCAAGTCGATTCCTGCACCGGATCGAATCTCGATCTCGGAGAGAATCAACTCGGAGGCGATCGAGACCGCCAGCGCTTCGTCGCTCGCATGGGCAGCGTCGTTGAGATCGTCGAACCTTGCGACGAGATCAAGCGAATCCGGATCGAGAACCGCGAACTCTTCCTCGATGCCGACGGTTCCGTCCGTGGCCTGCGCGAACGCGTCGCGCGCCTTTTCGAGGTCGATCCGGCTCATGAGAGGTAGAAGTAAAGCGCGTGCAACAGATCGACGGCCGGGTTTGAGGTGTGGACAGTCACCGATTCGGGGACGTCCAGCAGCGATTCCGAGTAGTTGAAGATGATCCGAACTCCTGCCGCAATCAGCTGGTCGGCCAGCTCCTGCGCAGCATCCCCGGGAACCGCGAGCACGGCGACCAACACGTCCTGCTGCTCGATCACCTGAGTCATCAGCTCGACGCCCTGGACCTCAAGCCCACCGACTTTGAGTCCGATCTTCTTCGGGTTGGCGTCGAAAACCGCCACGACGTTGAAACCGTGGTCGGCAAAGATGTCCGACGACCCGATCGCCTGGCCGAGATGGCCGGCGCCAAAAAGGGCGATGTTCTGCTTGCCTCCCGCCTGCATGATCTCTCGAATCTCACCCTCGAGCGCGTCAACGTTGTACCCGACCCCGCGCTTGCCAAATTTCCCAAACCCTGAAAGGTCGCGGCGGATCTGAGTCGAGTTGACTCGCGTGTACTCAGACAGCTCTTGTGACGAGATCGTCTCTCGGCCAGTCTTCTGAGCTTGGATCAGAACCTGCAGGTAGCGGGACATTCTCGCCGCCACGCCGAGCGAGAGCCGCCTCGGCTCGTCTTCGCCGAGCTCGCCTTCGAGACGCGTTTCATCGATCTGACCGCCGGACACGACGCGATGCTATCGCCCGGAGCAGCGATCGAGCCGGTTCTTCAAGTCCTCGACATCCAATTCGAAGTCGTAGAGCTCCTCGCCATCGAGCGCCATGACTGGAATCCGCTCGAGCAAGCGAGCGTGCAGCTCCTTGTCGCCCTCGATGTCCACCTCGACAATCTTGAAGTCGCGCTCCGACTGAAGCCCCTTCAGTTGCTCCAGCGCCACTTCGCAGAGATGACAGCCGTCGCGGCCAAAGATCACGACCTCAGCGGACACGCGCGACCTCGCCGCTTGCGTAGGCCTCAAGCGACAGCGCCTGCCGGTGGTCGCAGTCGGGGAGGAACCGGGCGGCGCTCGCGATCATTGCCGCGTTGTCGGTGCAGAGCGCGAGCTGCGGGATGTGGGTGACCACGCCAAGCGCCTCAATTCTCTCCCGGAGCGGTCCGTTTGCAGCGACCCCTCCCCCGATTGCCACGCGGTCAAGCCCGCTCTCCTCCAGCGCGCGGTCCACTCGGATTACGAGCGCCTCCACGATTGCCCTCTGATACGACGCTGCTAGGTCGGCGCGCGCCGCCCTGCTTCCGTCCTCACCGAGGTCTCGGATTGCGTAGAGGAGTGACGTCTTGACTCCGGCAAACGAGAAGTCGAGTCCTCTGACGTTGCGGGCTGTAGGGAAGTCGAAGGCAGACGGATCGCCATC
>WLNX01000119.1 GCA_009699565.1 Actinomycetota bacterium
ATGATAACAAATTTTATGGTTGCCGTTGACAATGACATTTTAAATGATTATAATAATACTTGTACGATAGTATCTTACGATAGTGATTTACAGTTGTATATTGAGATAATTGAAGCGTTGATTGTTATTTTTGAAGAACGGGAAGAATATGAAATATGTGGAATCTTAAAAGATAAAAGAGACGATTCGGTTGAAATAATGAAAACTAAAACAATTTAATATGAGTATCATTGGAATGTCTGAAGAGGAAAAAAAGAAAATTTCCGACCAACACAAATTGGCAATTAAATCTGATATGGATAAAAAAACAGATTTAAAATTTGGGTTAAAAAAACCTGAAAAGAAAGAAGATAAAAAAACCTCCTAATTGGAGGTTTTTTATTTATTAGTTTTCTCTTCTTTCATTACTTGAGTAATGTTCAAATCTATCGTGTTCAGTAGGTGTTGCCAATAAAATTGATGGTTTAATGTTCCCCTTAATTGTTTCTTGATATATAAACGACATCCAAGTTTGTTCATATGGATGTGCCCATTTTGTATCCAAAAACATCTTTCTGTTTCCTTCTTTAGACACTACTTGTGGCCAATTACAATAATAGATTTCACCATTCGCATAAGGTAATCCTCTTTTTGATTTTATATTTTTATATTTTAGATATGGTGCAGCTTCAACGTCGTTTGTTGTTTTAACCGGTTTTTCAGGAAACAATTGCGACCTAACTCCCGCTGGAACATTATGCCATGCCCATTGTTTTGTATTATCACCAAAGAACTCAGAAAAATTCCATTTAAGGAAATCAAAATCATCATCCCAAACTATATCCATTACAATGTTAAAAAAATCTTTAATCTTTCTTCTAAATCCATTCCTACAAAATTCATCATTACCTAAATAAAAGAACATATCGTCTTCAAAAAAGAAATGATAATCAAATCCATTTTCATCTGAATGTTCTGAAATAAATTGTCTTCCACCACAAATCCCTAAATTATCTTTTTTAATTTCTTCAAATCCGTATTTTTCACATAACTCTTTATATTCAATATCCGTGTCGTGATTTAATGAATTATTAAGTAAATATTTTTTAGGTACCGTTAAAAAATTTCTATCATACTCTTCAAATGAAATACACAACTTCTCAAATTGTTTTGGTGAATTATAGGTTAACACATATAACGCAACGTTATTTTTATTTTTCTTATTTATAGTGTTTGTTTCAGATTTTTCTTGTTTAACTACTAACGTGTCATTTTTTAAATTTTCAAAAAATAAACTCAACAATCCATTCATTTCTATTTCATAAAATTGAATTAATTCAGGGTATTTGTATGTCATTATAGTAAACAAACTTTCTTCGGTTCCCATTAAATCTCTACTTAATGTTTCATTTAAAAGATTATAATAAATTCCATTTAATTTAGATATTGAATCTTTAGGTCCACCAAAAATACCACCTCTTGCAACTCTATTTACTTCACTCTCAGAATATTCACATATTTCTTGATATTTGAATCCATGTATTTCAACTTTTCCGTCATATGGAAAACACACAAAAGAAAATTTATTAAAGTATTTTTCTAATTTGGGTATTACCTTATCATGCCAAAAATAACCTTCATGAACTGTATTGGTTAATGCTCCATCAACCCACACTAAATGTGATGAATTAAATGGGTCCATTATTGATGCGTCATTTAATAAAAACATTTTTGACATTACAATTGGGTTATACATTTCCAATTTTGCCTGTGTACTATCGGTCAACCATCCAGTTTGATTATACCAATCAGGGGTTGTTCTTATTTTCTGTATTTTATTAAAAATATGTTCATTTTGTCTAAACCATTCTAATTCTTTAATTATTACAAGAGTACTTGATTTATCTCTTCTATTCCATACCCATTGTTCATATTCTTTTTCAATGAAAATAATAAAATTATCAGGAGACTTAAGTAGTTTTTCAAAATTATTTAAATAATGATTAAATGACCTTGACCAACTTTCCGTTAAACTATCTCTTTTAATATCCCATATACCCGTAACCACAGTCACATTTGAAGTTCTGTTAACTGCAACGGGTAACGGTTCAACATAATTAGAAAGAAGTTCATTATATAAATCTTCTCTTAATGCGGTGATGTCTTGACCTAAAATTTCATATTTGTAATTACTCCCAACTAAAATATTGATAATTTCACTTTGTTCTTCTTCTGATAGATTAACCCATTCTAATCTTATAACTTTAGGTTGTCTTAAACCTAAATTAAATTGTTTAAATATTTTACCGTCATGTCCTTCAGCATCCACTTTAATAATATCAATATTTTTAATGTTATGTCTTTCAATTAATGTATCAAAAGTTATACATGGAACTGTTACTCGTTTTCCATATTTTTCAACTGTTAATCTATCACCTTCACTACCCAATCCATTCTTAGGTGGATACACAGCACTCATACCATAAAAACAACTATGTACTAATCCTTCATTAATTGCGACTTCATCAATCGTAATCATTTCAATTTCACCAATATAATCGGATATTGCCGAATTCTCAAACATTGCGGTTGGACTTGATATGTTATTTTTTAATTTTTCAAAAAGGTACGGCATTGGTTCAACGTATAATACTTTAAAGTTATACATATTTGTATAACCAATCATCTCATCAAACATAACACCATCCATTGAACCGATATTAAGCGCTAAATTTTGGTCACCCTTTTTTTTACCTAAATAATGTAGAGCCTTATCAAAAAAATTATCCATATATTTTATTTATTTAAATTTTCAAAAACGTTATAAAAGTAAATTTCATTTTCAATATTATATTGTGCCATATCACTGTCCTCATGATGCCATGTTGTGAAAATCAATTGGTTATATAAATCCTTATCTTTCATAAACAAATAACTTAATAATTGTTCTTCTCTGTGTAACACGTCAAATTCAATCATTTTATTAAACGCAATTTGATATTCATTTATTAGATTAATAACTAAATTCTTTGGTCCACCAAACATACCACCAATAATGTGGTATTTTGTGTCTTTTACAACGTCAGTAAAAAACTTATCATTTGCTGAAGAGTCAAAAAGGTGATAAGATTGGTCACCCGATAATAATGTAATTTTATCTGTACATTTATTGAGATTTTCAACAATTTTAGGTGTAAATAATGAACATTTAAAATGATTTGTAAATGTGTCAACTCCGCCCCTGTATTTTAATGGAAAAAGACCACCATGTGATAAACCACAATCAATCCAATAGATAAAATCATAATTTTCATTTATATGGTTATTCATCCATGTGGTTTTACTATGCATAATTTCATAGCATCGATGAGCGTCCATTTTGTTAAATCCGTCTAGTTTTTCTTGAAAGTATTCATGATTAGGATGTGAATTTAAATCATATAAAATAATTCTTATCTTATCTTTATATTTAACCATATCAATTGAAGATTCAATTAGTTCTTTCTCTTCAATATCAGATGTGTAAATTACAAAATCTTGGTCCATATTTAAAATGGTTTTAAGTGAACCCAAATAATGATGGATTCGACCTATTCTACCTCCGAATTTCGTGTCCCCTAATTTTGAATAAAGAGAAGTTACGAATAATGTTTTATTCCCAATCATTTAAATTTAATATTTTATATGTTAATTCAATACTGTTATTCATTGTTAAATTATCTTCATAGTATTTTCTTGCGTTATTGGAAATAAAATCTAAAAAATTTTTATTGTCTTTTATTTCTAAAAATCTTTTTTCTAACATTTCCGCATGTTGTTTTTCACCTAATCTATCATAAATTAATTCCTTTGGTCTATCTACCGATATATAATGAAAATTCGGTATTAATGGATTAAACATTTTATTTGTGTATTCGAATCTTAATATTGGTGTACCTAACCCAAAGTTTTCAACGTCACGATAACAAAATTCTCCTCTACCTGCAATTGAAAGAGCCACTTTGTGTTTTGTAATTTCCTTTGCGTAGTCTTCAAAAGTACCGATTGGTAAACCGCCTATAAAGTAATCATTATTAAAGTGTTTTAAAATTGACCGGTCCTCTATTGAGGTTCCCCAAAAACAAAACTTATCGACAAACTCATTAATTTCTTTTCTTTCATTGAAAATCTTATCAATATTAAATAAATTTGATGGAAAATAAATCCAAGGTGAAAACTTATCAAAGTTAATTGCACCTCCTAAATGTTTTTTAATTACTTCTTCGTCAAATTGACTAAATAATATTTTTTTACATAAAGGATTATGTTGATGATTTAATACTGCGCCAGTTAATTGATCTGAAACTGATAAAACTACAAATTCTTTAGTTTTTACATTTTCAATTATCATTTCACATTCTAATAATAAAGAACTCGATATGTCATTTAATAATTTAACCGAATATGACATGGCATTTGCATGTTCAAAATAAGTATCTTCAATAATATCAAATTTACTTTTTAGATACTCAATAAAATTCTCCCAAAAATAATTATAATATCGATAACCTTTTGATATTTCATTTTGTGGAGTGTGTACTATAATTTGATTCATATTATGTATTATCTATTATTTCTTTAATATCATTAATCTCAATATCGCCATTTCTTTGTGATAAACCATAAAAATAAAAATTAGATACCCAACTAATATCACTATAATGGTATATCTTATTTACATTTTTTATTAACACCATTTCAGTAATTATGTCATATAACCTTTCTATTAATACATTTTCACCAACATAATTATCAATTCTATTAACATCGTTATCCAAATATTCTAAAGTTTTAAAATCATATAACACCACTTTATCATTTGATTTAAAATAATTATAAATAAAAGTATTATTGGTACCCAAATAAATTAATTCTTTTATGTTTGTAATGTACGAACTTATTGATTCGCATATTTTTAAATGTCTTTCATTATTAACTTCACTATCAATTAACCTAATGTGTAAAAATATACTATCGTTAAAATTAACATTTTCTTCAAATTTATAAACCTTGTCAATTATGGTTTTATTGAACTTAGGTGTGATTGGTGGTAATGTTTTATTTAATGATTTTATTTCGGTTGCACTAAATCTTACTTTTTTAATTTCGTTTGGTGGTAATTCACTTATAAATAAATCCCATCTATGTCTACCTGGTTCCTGCGGGTCATGAGATGAATAATGATATTTTGTACCTTCATATTCTAAACCATAAATGGGTACAAACGTCTCAACAACTGAACTAAAAAAACCACAGGTCTCCTCATCAAAAATTTTATAGAATATATTCTCCTTTACAAATCTATTACTATTCAAACAAAAAATTAAATGAATTTCATAACCAATTTCTTTTAACTTAGATGATATTGTCATATATTCTGACATATCTGAAACCATATCACCTAAACCAGTTCTAAAATTATGTTGTATTATTACTTTTTTCATTAAAGGTCTCCGGTTATCCTTTCACACCAACCATTAGTCGAGCTATATGGCCACACAACCCAATATTTTGGTTTTTTATCTGTTTGAAATTCTCTCCAAATCTTACCGTACCCTTCACTATCGTTTTTAATATTTTTAACTTCATTGACATCAGCATCTTTTCTAAAAATAGTTTCATCCATTTCATCGTGAAATGCAACAACAAAAAATTCATA
>WLNX01000012.1 GCA_009699565.1 Actinomycetota bacterium
GCACCGCCTCGGCAGAAGCGCCGACCTTGCGCGATCCTGCACCCGCCGCGGACCGCGTCCGCTGGTCTCCCATCAGGCGCTCAAACTCGGCATCGTCGGCAAACGGAACCCCGCGCTCGGCCGCGATCTCGCGCGTCAACTCGATTGGAAAACCGAAGGTGTCGTGCAGCCGAAAGGCGTCCGCGCCGCCAAGCTCCCCGGCTGCCAATAGCTCGTCAAGCAGTCCTGTCCCCTGCTCAAGAGTGCGACCAAAGCTCTGCTCTTCTCCCCTAACCCATTCGAGAATGGTCTCGCGGCGGTCTACAAGCTCCGGATAGGCAGCTCCCATGACTTCGATGACCTGGTCCGCGAATGCCGGCATGAATTCGCCCTCAATGCCGATCCGCCTTCCCTGCAGAACCGCGCGGCGCATTACCCGGCGAAGGATGTAGCCGCGGTCCTCGTTTGACGGGACAACGCCGTCGGCGATCAGGAAAGTCATCGCACGCGAGTGATCGGCCAAGATCCTCAGCGCCCGAAGGTCGGGATCGGCTGTCGCAAGCTCGCGGCCGAGCGTCATCAACCCCGAGAACTGGTCGGTCTCGAAGACGGTCTCCACACCCTGCTCGATCAGCGCGAGCCGGTTCAGTCCCGCTCCGGTGTCGATGTTCTTGGTCGGCAGCGGCGTCAGTTTCCCCTCGGCGCTTTGATCGAATTCCATAAAGACGAGGTTCCAGTACTCGAGAAAGCGATCGTTCTCGCCCCCGGGAAGGTCCCCCGGCTCGCCGTACTGCTCGCCGCGATCGAGGTAAAGCTCGCTGCACGGTCCGCAAGGTCCCGTTGGTCCGGCCTGCCAGAAGTTCTCTGATCGAGGGCAGAGCACGATCCGCTCGCGCGGCACTCCGACCGCCTCCCAAGCAGCAATCGCCTCGTCGTCGGCGCCGAGACCGAGTTCGTCGTCCCCTTCGAAAACGGTGATCCAAATCTTCTCCGGATCGAAGCCGAAGCCCTCGATCGAAAGCTTCCAGGCCTGCTCAATCGCGCCCTCCTTGAAGTAGTCGCCGATCGAGAAGTTGCCGAGCATCTCAAAGAAAGTGAGGTGGCGCGACGTGTTGCCAACATTCTCGATGTCGGTGGTGCGAAAGCACTTCTGACAGCTGGTCATCCGCGTGGCAGGGGGCGCTTCGAGCCCCATGAAGTACTCCTTCAGCGGGTGCATCCCTGCTGTGGTTAGCAAGACCGATGAATCAAACGATGCCGGCACGAGCGACCCTGACGGACGCCGCAGATGGCCGTTCGCTTCAAAGAAGTCGAGGAACGTGGAGCGGATCTGGTCGGAGCTGCGGGCTGGCATTAGGCGATTGTGGCGCATCCCACTACACGATCGCCGCTAAGCAGCACGGCGGTCTGTCCCGGAGCCGGTGCCCAAGCGGTCTTCTTGAGCTCCAGAACGTCCCCGTTGAGCCGGCATTCAAGCGCCGGAGCGTGCGACCTGAGGCGCGCCTGATCGACCACCTCAGCGGGGCGGTAGAGCTTCACGTCGGTGAGCGCGACCTCGCTGCGATGGAGTTCGCTGCGCGTGCCGACTGTCACCGTGTTCGTCTCGGCGTCGGTCGCCATCACGTAAAGCGGCTCCTCGACGCCGCCAATCTCAAGACCGCGCCGCTGGCCAACGGTAAAGCGGTGGGCGCCGCTGTGGCTGCCCACCGTCACGCCTTCGGCGGTGACGATTGCTCCCGGGCGCGGCTCGATCCCGCCGTGCTTGGCGAGGAACGAATCGCTGGCCGTACCGGCAAGGAAGCAGAGGTCCTGAGAGTCGGGGGTCTGTGCGACGGAAAGCGCGGCAGCCGCTGCAAGCTCCCTCACCTCGGGCTTCGTCATCTCTCCGAGCGGAAAACGCATCCGCGCAACCGACTCGGGCGCCAGCGCAGCGAGCATGTAGGACTGATCCTTTGCCGGGTCGACCGCAGCGCGGAGCAGGCCGTCATCGCCTACCCGGGCGTAGTGCCCGGTGGCCAGCGACTCGCAGCCGAGCCTGTCAGCGAGGTCGAGCATCGCGTCAAGGCGCACGGAGCCGTTGCAGCGAACGCAGGGGTTGGGCGTCTGCCCGGCGGCGTGACCGGCAACCCACGGTTCGACCACTCCGGCCCGGAAAGCGTCGCGCAGGTCGAGAGTGAGATGCGGGAGGCCAAGATCGTGCGCCAATGCCCTGGCCCGCTGCACTGCGCTTGCCGAGCAGCAGCTCCCTTCGGCGTCGTTCTCCTCGTCGCGCCAAAGCTCGAGAGTGACCGCGACCGGCAGCTCGCCGTTCTGTTCGGCGCAAAGGTGGGCCGCGACCGCGCTGTCCACTCCCCCGCTCATTGCCACGAGCACTCGGCCCGGAACGAGTTCTACCTGCGCCTCGGCGGCGGCAGCCCCTCCGAGGCCTCTCGCCAATGCGTCAGCCGCCAGCTCGGCGGCGTGGAGCTTGCCTGCACTTAGCCCCCCGAGTTCAGCCGAGACTTGATGAGTTCCTATCCGCGCCGCGTCAAGGAGCGGCTTTCCCTGAGCCAGCTCGACCACGGCGCTTGCCGCCGCGGTCGTTGCGCCGCAGCCGGACGCTGCAAACGTGACCGATGAAACGCAGTCTGCGTCGACGGTGACAGCAATCCGCACCAGGTCGCCGCAGATTGCGCCGCCGGCGACTCCGCAGTGAGCGCCGGGAGGCACGTCTCCCTGGCCGCGAGGGTGGCGGAGGTGGTCTTCAAATCGCTCGTCAGCCATCGTCGCCCAGTCTAGGCGCCCTCCAACGTTCTATGACGTTGCTGGAGGCGCATTCGACTTCAGGCCGAGATCGCGCAACTGACGGGCGTCGGCGGGAGCCGGTGCGCCGGTCAGAGGATCGGCACCACTGGCGGTCTTCGGGAAGGCAATCACGTCTCGGATCGAGTCCCGCCCGCAGACAAGCGCGGCAATCCGATCGAGCCCAAACGCGATCCCGCCATGCGGCGGAGCGCCGTACTCGAGCGCCTCGAGCAGGAAGCCAAAGCGCTCTTTGGCCTCCTCTGCGTCGAGCCCGATCGCGCTGAATACCCGCTGCTGAACTTCAGGGGTATTGATGCGGATCGAGCCTCCGCCAAGCTCGTTGCCGTCGACGACGAGGTCGTATGCGCGCGAACGCAGCGACGCCGGATCGTCCATGTCCCCCTCTGGCGCGGTAAAAGGATGATGGAGCGCCGTCAGGCCGCCACTCTCCTCGTCGGCCTCGAACATCGGGAAGTCAACGACCCAGCAGACGGCGTGCTCGCCCTCCGCAACCAGCTCGAATCGCTCTGCGAGAGCGAGCCGCAGGGCTCCGATTGCAACGGGCGCGACCGTGGTGCTGTCCGCAACGAAGCAGAGGAGGTCGCCGTCGCCCGCCTCCAATGCGGCGTTGACCGCCGCGATCTGCTCGGCACTGAAGAACTTCGCCAGGTTCCCCACCCAGCCGCCGTCTCCGACGACGATCGGCGCGACCGCCTTCGCTCCGTGGACTTGGACAATCTCGTTCAGGCCGTCAAGCTCCGAGCGCGACATCTCGCGCTTGCCCGCGTTTAGCGCGCGAACCGTGCCTCCTCCCGACAGCACCGACTCGAAGACCTTGAAGTCGGAGCCGCGCAGCTCGTCACTGACGTCCTTGATCTCCAGTCCGAAGCGGAGGTCGGGGCGATCGCTGCCGTAGCGCAGCATCGCTTCGTCGTACCCGATTCGCGGCCAAGGGGTCGGGGCGATCGGGAAGTCGGTCGCCTCAAACACTGCCGCCATCGCGGCCTCGCTGACCTCGATCACCTGATCCTCTTCAACGAATGCCATCTCGACGTCGAGCTGAGTGAATTCGGGCTGACGGTCGGCGCGCAGATCCTCGTCGCGGAAGCATCGCGCAATCTGGAAGTAGCGCTCATATCCGGCCATCATCAGGAGCTGCTTGAAGAGCTGGGGCGACTGCGGCAACGCGTACCAGTCGCCAAGGTTCATCCGGCTCGGGACGAGGAAGTCGCGCGCGCCTTCCGGGGTTGATTTCGTGAGGATCGGCGTTTCGATTTCCAGGAAGTCCCGCTCGACTAGCTGCTCGCGCAGCGTCTGCGTGATCAGCGCGCGCGTGATCATCGTCTGCTGCATCCCTGATCGGCGCAGGTCGAGCCAGCGGTAGCGCAGGCGGGTCGTTTCGTCAACGGGACCATCGTCGTCGATGGCGAACGGCGGCGTGTGACTGTGTGCCAGCGACTCGGCGTCGGCGACCTCCAGCTCCACCATGCCGGTTGCCATCTCAGGATTGACGTTCTCAGTGCTACGGGCCAACAGCTCTCCGCTGACGCTGACTACGTGCTCCGGTCGGAGCTGCTCGGCGAGCGCGAACAGACCGGCGCCGCGCTCGGGGTGGAAGACGAGCTGCAGCAGGCCGGAACGGTCTCGCAGGTCGATGAAGATCAAACCTCCGTGGTCGCGGCGGCGATGAACCCATCCGGCAACACGGACAGTGCTGCCGACGTCCTCGGCGCGCAGCTCGCCGCACCAACTGTCGCGGTAGCTGTTTGGCTGTGGAGCTTTCATTGGTCGGCGCCTTTCAGTTCGATCAGCGCGCGCAGGGCGCCTTCATCGTCAGCATGCTCTGTCTGCTCTCCATTCGACAGATCCTTCAACTCGATCCGTCCATCACCGACCACAGCGACGAAACGCGCGCCAATGCGGTCGGCATGCTTGAACTGCCCCTTGACCGAGCGCCCTGCCAGCTCGATCTGCGCAGTCATTCCACCCGCGCGGGCGCCTGCTGCCAGAGCGAAGCCCGACGCCTTCGTGGGGCGATTCTGGTTCTCGAGAATCACGAACAGGTCGGTGCGGGCCGCCTCGTCTTCCAGCGACGTGGCTGCGAGCAGGATCCGTTCAATCCCTGCCGCCCATCCGAACCCGGGTGTTGGAGGCCCGTTGATCTGCTCGGCGAGCCCGTCGTAGCGGCCTCCTCCGCCGACGCCGCTCTGAGCCCCGAGCGCGTCGGAGTTGAACTCGAAGACGGTGCGCGCGTAGTAGTCGAGCCCACGGACAAGCGTGGGATCGATCGAATAGGAGATGCCGACCGCGTCGAGCAGCGAGCGAACCTCGGCGAAGTGGTCGAGATCCTCGTCGTCGAGGTGATCGAGCAGCAGCGGTGCAGTTGACATCACCTCGCGCGTAGAGGGATCCGCGGAGTCGAATGCTCGCAGCGGGTTGAGGTCGATACGCGCCCGCACGTCGCCGGCGAGGAGGTCCTCGTGTGCACGAAGATGGGTCTTAAGCAGCTCGCGGTAGCGCTCGCGGGCCTCCGTGCCACCAAGGCTGCCGATGCGCAGGTGCAGATCCTTGACCCCTAGCTCGCCAAGGATCGTCGAGAGAAGCAGGATCGCCTCTGCGTCGACCGCCGGATCGTCCGACCCAATCGCTTCCGCGCCTATCTGCCAGAACTGCCTGTACCTGCCCTTCTGCGCCCGTTCGTAGCGGAAGCAGCTCGACAGGTACCAAAGCTTCACCGGCTGCGGCAGCTTGTGCATGCCGTGTTGGAGGTATGCGCGCACGATCGGGGCGGTTACCTCGGGACGCAGTGTCAGTGAGCGCTCTCCGCCGTCGATGAAGGTGTACATCTCCTTCTGGACGATGTCGGTCGCTTCGCCGACGCTGCGGGTGAAAAGCTCGGTCGGTTCGAAGACCGGCGTCTCGATGCGGCCGTAGCCGGCACTTTCCAGCACCGCGCGCGTCACCCGCTCCACCTCCAGCCGCGCGGCCGACTGCTCGGGAAGGATGTCGAAGGTGCCGCGGGGAGCCTGAAGCGGATCGCTCACGAGACGCTCGGCAGATCCTGCATGAACGGGTTCGTGGCGCGCTCCTGGCCGATCGTGGTGATTCCCATGTGGCCGGGGAGGACCGGGGTCTCGTCGGCGAACGTGTCGGCGAGCATCGCCAACGATCTCATCAGCTCGGCTTGGTCGGACCCGGGCAGGTCGGTGCGACCGACGGAACCTTGGAAGAGGACATCGCCGCTCGCAAGCACGTAGCCGCCGTCAGCGTCCTCGGGATCGCAGAAGGCGTAGGTGACGTGGCCAGGGCTGTGGCCGGGAGTGAAGAAGACCTCAATCTCGAACCCTGCCAGCTCCAACCGCTCGCCGCCGCCGACAAACTCTTCCGCCTGCCAGCTCTCGAACGGGCCGATTCCCTCCCATGTCACGTAGGTCATGATGTCGGCGAGGATGTGCCCCTCAAGCTCGGGGCAGTAGACCGGGGCTCCGGTTACCCGAGCAATCGGAGCGACCGCGCCGACGTGGTCGAAGTGGGTGTGCGTGAGCAGGATTGCCTCGAGCTCGACGCCGAGCGACTCGATCGCCTCGAGAATGCGCTGCGGCTCCTCCCCCGGATCGATCAGCAGTGCGCTCTTTGACTCCGGTCCGCTGCGCAGGAGGTAGCAGTTCTCTTGAACCGGGCCGACCGTGAGGACCTGGACTTCCATGAGTTCAGCGCTTCGCCTTCTTGGCGGCGGCGTCCTTGACGAGACGTCGACGATAGATCCAACGGTCCGTGTAGTAACTGAGTGGCACATAGAAGACGAGCATCAGCAGAGCAACCGGCAGGATGGCGTTCACCGGCTGCTTGAGCAGCAACGTGAGCACGGCAACGAAGATCACGACAGCAACCACCGAGCGGGTCGCAGCGCTGCGCCAGCTCGGCTCGCGAACCGGACGCTGACCGCCGCCCGACTTGCCTGACGCAGCGGTTTTGTTCTTGGCCTGCTCGCGGTCGCTCAGCGGGCGCCCCGTGCGCCCGCGCGTCTCGACGATGCCTGCTGCATTGCCTCGGTGTTTGGAGCTGCGCTTCTTCTTTGCCTGGGCCATTGGCCTAGAAGCCTAGAGCGTCTTCAAGCGTCGCCCTGTTGCGGCAATGGAGCTGATCGGGGAAGCCGTCGAACGCTGCGGCCGGAGCCAGGCCAACAAGCTCCGCCTCGGACACGCGGGCATCCGCCGATACTGCGGCAACGACCTCTGCCAGCGAGACTCTCGTGTGATCCTCGATGTTCATCGACACCTGCGCCACCCCTCCGCGGTGGGGCAGCTCAAGCCCGATCGCCCGAACTCCTGGCAACCCGCCGCTGCCGCCTTCGCGGATGTTGGCGGCAATTCGCTTGGCGTCTTCGATCGTTGCAGGCGGACCGAGCTCGAGGTTGAATGCGACCAGCGGGGGCCGTGCGGCGACCAGAGTCGCACCCTTTGCCGGGTCCGGGATCGACGGTCCAAAGTCGCTCTCGATCTCGCCTGCTTCAACCCGTGCCGTCAGGCCGGCGAGTCCGCCTTTCCGCAGCTGCGCCCTGGAACGGCCGCCGGACAGGATCCCGTAGAGGAAGACGGAAAGCCCCAGTTCCTCGCCGAGCAGGTCGGCGGTTACAAGCGCCTCAGCCATCGCGGCGCCGCGGCGCGCCTCATCGAGGAAGACGACCGGCACGACGTCCACAACCCCCACGTGTGGATGCATGCCCCCGTGCGAGGAGAGGCTGATCTGTTCGCAAGCCGCACGAGTGCCGGCGACGAGCGCGTCGCTAAGGCGACCGGGTTCGCCCGCCAGCGTGAACACGGAGCGGCCGTGATCTGCGTCGCTGTGCGGCTGCGCCAGCAGCCTCGCACCATCGGTCGAATCGAAGGCTGCAGCAATCTGAGCGACCTTCCGTTCATCGGCACCCTCGGAGACGTTGGGGACTGCCGTTAGCAGCGTCGCGGGGTTAAGCGGCACGCGACAACCCTACATCGCCGATTTGCGGATCAGAGGTCGATCCGGCGCAGCTGGCGAAGCGCGAGCAGCGCGAAGAAGAGGATCATCCCCGCAAGTGCCAGCAAACCCGGCCAGGTGTGGGCCCAACTGGGCTCAATCCCGGACACGGTCGCCTGCCGTCCCATCTGAAGTACGTAGGTGACGGGGTTGTATGGCGCTGCTACCGCGAGCCAGCCCTTCAGGAATGGCAACGGCGTATAGGCCGTGGAGAGGAAGACGGCTATGAAGACGCCGTTCTGGATCAGCGGGCCCACCTGCTGGCTTCGCGCGCGCAGCGCAAGCGTTATCCCCCAGAGCGCCGCAACGACGCTGAAGAGCACTCCTGCCAGATAGAGCATCAGCAGGCCGTAGGCGCCGCCTGTGAGCCCGGGTCCGAGGATCAGCCCCACGATCAGAATCACAGTCATTGGCACCAGCGACCGCGTCATTGCCGCCATAACCGGACCGACGATCAAGAGTGGCCTCGGCGCCGGCGAACTGAGCAGGCGGTCGAACCAGCCGGCCTCGATGTCGCGTGCGAGATTTGCTCCGGTGGCTCCGCCGGCAAACCCTGCTCCCTGGAGGCACGAGAGCGGCATCAGCCAAGCGATGTACGAAGTCGTGGGGAATCCCACAAGCTGGTCGAGCCGCCCGAACTGACCCAAGCTCCCGAGCAGGAAGATGACGGGGGCAATAGTCGTTGGGAGCAGCCCCCCTCGCACGCGCGCAAGCTCCAGCAGCGACCGCCGCCATAGAGCGAATCCGACCTCTCCCGCGTAGGCGACTCCGCGGGTGCTCACGTCTCCGCCCTCGAACGCATCGCCCAGACCGCGATGGAACTGGTCAGCACAACCGAGCCAATGCCAGCCGCGAACCCACCGGGCACGCTCCCCAAGGCAGGGAGATCAAAGAGCGCAGCGCGCATTCCCTCTACGACATAGCTGAGCGGATTGACGACGGAGATCTTTTCGAGAACCGGGCTCAGCAGTGCGCGGGGGAAAAAAGCCGGAGCGGTAAAGAGCAGGACGAAGACGAACGGGAAGAGGTTCTGCATCAGCGAGAGCGACCCGGTTCTTAGCGCAAGCGCGGCGCCCAGACCGGCCGCCGCGGAGGCGCTCAAGGCGGCGAGCAGGATCGTGAGCAGAATACCGACGGCCCCTCCGGTGAAATCGGCTCCGATGGCGAAGGCAACGGCGAGAAAGAGGACTGCCTGAGCGACTCCGATGGCGGCCGTCCCAAGCACCCGCCCCAGCACGATGCTGGAGCGATGCACGGGAGCCGACAGCAGGCGGTCGAAGAAGCCCCCCTCAATATCGCCGGCAATGGCGATCCCGGCCATCAGCCCAGCCAGCAGCGTTCCCTGCATGATTGTCCCTGAAACGACAAAGCCGACATACGAGCCGGTCGAGGGAAAGCCAGGGAGCTGCTGCGCAGCCGATGTTCCACTCGCGACAACAGCCAGCAGCAGGAGCGGCAGGAGAAAAGAAGGCAACAGGAACTGCGCCCGCCTGAGCTGGACGCGAAGCGCGCGCTGAGCGAGCGCCAAGATGACGCGGCCCTGCACGGCCAGATCCCGCTCCAGTGCAACGTCGGTCACGTCTGGTCGCCCCCTGTCTCCTCGGCGGGACGCCCCGTCACCGCGAGAAAGACGTCATCCAGGGTCGGCTCTTCGACTTCGACGGCGTCGACTTCAATCTGGGCATCGTCAAGAGTGCGGACTATCGGTGCGATCGCGCGGGCACCAAGGGCGGTGCGGATAGTAAGCCCGCCCTCCCTGCGCTCACTGACGGCGCCATGCACGGCCAAGAGATCGCGAGCCTTTTCCGTCTGAGTCTCGTCAAGAAGCTTCACGTAAAGCCCCGGTTCGCCGACGAGTCGTCCCAGCTCCTGCGGAGTGCCCTCAGCAACGATGCGGCCGTGATCGATGATTCCGACGCGGTCGGCGAGCTGCTCGGCCTCCTCGAGATACTGGGTGGTCAGGAAGACGGTCGTCCCTTCATCGTTGAGCGCTTTAACCTCGCGCCAGAGCGCTGAGCGGCTGACCGGATCGAGGCCAGTCGTCGGCTCGTCAAGGAACAGCACGCTCGGCCTGTGAACGAGCGCCATGGCGAGATCGAGGCGCCGGCGCATGCCGCCGGAGTAGGTCCCCAGAAGACGGTCGCCAGCGTCAACTAGGTCAACCCGCTCGAGCAGGTCGGCCCCGCGAAGCTTGGCCTCCGCCCGCTTCAGCCCGTGTAGCGCACCCTGCAGCTGCAGGAGCTCGCGTCCGGTCATCAGCGGGTCAAGCGCGGCCTCCTGAAGCGCCACTCCGATCGCCCGTCGAACTTGAGGCGCCTCGTGGAGCACATCGAACCCTGCAACCGTTGCGCTGCCGCCGGTCGGCCGCAGCAGCGTCGTGAGGATGCGGACCGTGGTCGATTTGCCGGCGCCGTTGGGCCCAAGAAAGCCATAGATCTCGCCCGAGTCGACGACGATGTCAACCCCGTCTACGGCGCGCAGTCCACCGGGATAGATCCGCTCGAGTCCTTTGACGACGATCGCGTGGTCGCCGAGTTCTGCCTGAGTTGACGTTGCATCCGGTTGCACGGAAGGCAGCCTAGCCGCCCTGCCGCCGCTGCCATTCCTGGCGAGTGAGCCCCGGAGTAGGCTTTGGCCGGCAATGGAAAAACCCCACTCAAATATCTCCGACATGCTTCCCCGGCGCGCAGTGATTAATGACCTGAGCGTGCCGTACCGATCGGGCTCCGGCTACATCCTCACGATGACCGTCGTTGCGACCGCCCTGCTGTGCGCGCTGGCGGTAGTCGCCAGCGAGCCCTTCCTCGTTCCCTCTATCGGACCGACGATCTTCATCATCTTTGCCTTTCCGCTCTCCGAGCAGGCCCATCCGCGCAACATCATCCTCTCGACCGTAATCGCGATTCTGGCCGGCATCGCTTCGCTCGCCCTCTTCGGCCTAGTGCATGTTCCGCCGGATCTAACGGATCTGAGCTGGATGCGTGCGGCCGCGCTGGTCGTCGGTATTGGCCTGGCTACGGCCGGAATCTCAGCGCTGCGCGCACTCCACGTCCCTGCTATCGCGACGGCGATGATCATCTCGGCGGGACTGCTCGACAAACCGCTCGACTGGCTGTCGGTTCTGATCGGAGTGCTCTTCGTGACATCGATCGGTCTCTTGATCAACCGCGCCGCTGGCAAGCCGCAGGCGCTGTGGTGGCGCCCGCAGCCGCCAACCCTTTAGGCCGCCTAGATCACCGGAGCGCGACCATCTGCCGGGAGCCCTCCGGGATGCTCGCGCTCCAGATAGACAGCGCGCAGTCGCGCGGCGACAGTGGCCAGCAGGATCGCCAGCACCGAGGCCCCGAAAAAGATCCCGCCGAAGTGATCGGCATCGGCGAGCGGAGCTGCGGCCGCGCTGGCGACGGCACCTCCCACGAAGACGGAACCAGCAAAGAAGGCAACCGTGACGGCTCTTGCCGTCGGGTTTACTTGAGTCGCCCAAAGCTGCATGGTCGGATGGAGGAAGCCGAACCCGGCCCCGAGCGCCGCCGCCGCTACAACCGCCGTTGCCACGACCGTGTCGACTGCCGCGAGCATCAGGCCGCAGGCCGCAATGACAGAGCCAATCGCAATCATCAGCGGCGACGCGAATCGTCTGATCGCTCTCGTTACGACGGGGACGCAGCAGACATTGGCCACGCCAAAGCCCGCTGCCGCAGACCCGGCGATGACTGCGCCAACTCCATTCGCTTGGAGAGACGCCGAGACGAAAGTCAGCGATCCTAGGATTACCGCGCCCTCCACGAAACCAATCATCAGCACCACAAGAACCCAGCCTTGGCGGAGCGCGGCGCGGGCGTGCTGCGCAAAGCTCTTGTCGGTGACGATGCGGGCCGGCTCGGGGAGATGCACGATCGCGAGGGCCAGAAGCAGCGCAAGCAGCGAAGTGACCAAGAAGGCAGCCCTCCAGGTGATCAGTTGGGCGCAGACTCCGCCGACCACTGTCGCCACGGCGATGCCCGCCGACGCCGAGGCGATCGTCAGCGTCAGCGCGTGTTGACGCTCGGATACCTCGACGGTGTCGCCGATGTAAGTGACGACCGTCGGCACAATCGCCGCGAACAGCACGCCGCTTAGGGTGCGTGCAGCGAGCAGCACGCCGAAGCTGGGAGCGAACGCAGCCGCCGCGCAGCAGAATGCCCCCGCGACGACCGCAAAGCGAATCACCTTGACCCTCCCGATGCGGTCGGAGAGGGCGCCCCAGAAAGGTTGGCTGAGGCCGTAAGCGACAAAGTACGCGCTCGCGACGAGAGCGGCTGTGCCGAGCGATACACCGAACGCTCCCGCGATCGGCACGAGCAGCGGCGGAATTGCGAAGCGGTCGAAACTCGAGAGGAAGGTCGCGGCGCGGAGCCGCCACTGAACCGCCTTGCCGTTTGCGTGCACGGCGCAACGCTACTCGCCCGCAACCGCTGAACCTTCTCCATTCGGTACGATCAGCCACCCCGCCGGAGTAGCTCAGCTGGTTAGAGCAGCGGAATCATAATCCGCGTGTCGGGGGTTCGAGTCCCTCCTCCGGCATCCCCTCACCCCTTGCGCGGGATGGATCTGCCGCGCAGATCTGCCGGACGACCCACGCACGCAACCGGCCGCGATTCGATCTATTGCTTGCTCGGCCGCTCTGATGCTTTACTCAACCTCTAGATGGCCGAACCGAACGAAACAGGCGTCAATGAAGGCAGCGGTGGACGCCTTACGAGCGCCATTGCCGACCGCTGCCACTCAATAGTCGAGAGCGAGCGCTTTCAATTCTTCATCGTTGGCGTGATTGTCGTCAACGCGATTTCGCTCGGCCTCTACACCTTTGGCAGCGTGGAGCAATCTCTGGGATCTTCGCTAGCGACGATCGACAGGATCTGCTTGGCGATCTACGTAGTCGAGCTGGTAATCCGCTTCCTCTCCTATCTGCGAGCCCCAGCCGACTTCTTCAAGTCGGGTTGGAATATTTTCGACCTCGTTGTCATCGGCAGCGTCTTCATCCCGGGCCTGGCGAACGAGACCGCAATCCTGAGGGTTTTGAGGGTTTTGCGGATCGCTCGCATTCTTCGCTACCTGCCCGACATCCAGATCCTCGCCCGTGGCCTCTTGAAGGCGCTTCGGCCGCTTAGCGGGCTGCTTGTGCTCACGATTGTCCTGCTGTTCCTCTACGGGATGGCCGGCTGGTCGTTCTTCCACACCACAGCGCCGGAGAACTGGAACAACATCGGCCGCTCAATGCTGACGCTGTTTACGGTCCTGACGCTGGAGGGATGGCCGGACATCATGTATCCGCTGCTGGACCTCACTCCGTGGGTTGCCCTCTACTTCGTCAGCTTCGTCCTGATCGCAACCTTCATCGTCTTCAACATGGTCATCGGCGTGATCCTGAACAGCCTCGATACCGCCCACAAGGCGGAGAATGCGCGTCAACGAGCTGCCGCACTGGCCGACGACGGCATCCTGATCTCGGACCCGAGAGTTCTGGCTCACATCGAAACTCTGCGCGAGGCGATCGACGATCTCGAGGTCGACATTGCCAATCGCGACTCACGCGCAGCGGCCTCCGAGCAACCGCCGACGGCCTGACCGCGAAGGACGCTCGCAGCGGTTCAGTGCTCAGCTGGCGACTTGCCCCTTATCGGACGCAGGCGGATCCGCGGCAGGTGCTGAGCTCCAGCGCGAGCTGGGCCATCTCAGCAAGCTTCGCTGCCGAGGACGGGACCGAAGCGAGGTTGTTCATCTCGTAGGGGTCACTAACGAGGTTGTACAGCTCTTCCTCGCCGGTTCCCGTGTACTTCGCGTACATGTAGTCCTTCGTACGAACCCCGTAGTACGGAACGTCCCACTGATTGGGGTAGGCGCCGGGCTTGACGAAGAGCTTACGGGTCGCTTCAAGCGGCACGGCGGTGCGTGCGAGCGACGGGTTCTTGATCAGTTTCAGCAGCGACATGCCGTCGGTCTGACGGCCGGCGGTTGCGCCGGTTGCGTCAACGATTGTGGGCGACAGGTCAACGTTTGCCACCAGCGCGTCGTTGACCTTGCCCTTCGGGATGCCGGGCCCCCTCATAAGCAGCGGAACGTGGATCGACTCTTCGTACGGCATGTACTTGTCACCGGGGATGTTGTGCTCGCCGAGCAGCCACCCGTTGTCCGACGTGAAGATGATCAGCGTCTTCTCGAGCTGACCGCTCTTCTTGAGCTGCGCCACGGTCTTAGCGACTTGATCGTCGAGCGCCATGGAGGCGCCGGCGCGGCCGCGCGTGTAGTCGGTCAGCTTCGTTATGCAGCCGCCCTTGCACTCGGGCGAGAGGATGTTCGGCACGGCGGGCGACTGGAGCGCTTCGCGCTTGTCGCTCATGTTTACCTCGGCGAACGAAGGCGCGCTGCGATCGAGCGGCAGGTTCTTAACTCGGCTGAGGTACGGCTCCGGGACGCGCGGGTTGATTCCAATGCTGCGGGCCAGGTTGGCCTGCTCGGCGACATCCTCGCGGTGCTGGCTCGGAGGCGTATACCAGGAGAACCAGCGCTTCTTCGACTTTGTCGCCTTCGCGATGAATGCGCGGGAACCGTCGGCTTCGATCTTGGTCGTGTAGTTCTTCGGGTCGGTTGAACCAAAAGTCCACGGCCGCGGGCGGCTCCAGAACAGGCTCGAGATCGTTGAGACCAGCGACGTAGGTGTCCCCGCGTACTCGGTGATCTTGCCCTCGCCAACAATCTTTGAGAACTGCAGCACACGGTTGGACCAGTCCGGGTCGCCGTGGCGGGTGACCTTGCCATTCACGTTGATCGTGGTGTTGAAGGCGTCGATGGTTGATTCGTCGATCGATCCGCGCCAGTCGTTCCAACCCTTGGGAACCTCGGTCTGACTTAGCTCGCCATAGCCGTTCAGATACTTGCCGCTGACTCCTGTCTGCCAACCGGCACGCTGAAGCCAGGCCCCCATGTTGTTGTCCTTGGTGCTCCAACCGATGAAGTTGTCCGGAGAGAAGACCGACGTCACGCCGTGATTGTGCGCAAGCTGGCCGGTCAGGAAGGTGGTCCGCGCCGGGCAGCAGAGCGGATAGGTGACAAAGTGCTTGCTGAAGGTAGTCCCCTGATTGCCAAGCAGCTTCTTCGTCTGCGGCATCCACTTCATGTCGTCGTATCGCATGTCGTCGGCCATGATCACGAGGACGTTCGGCTTCTTGGCCGACGGAGCTGCACTGGAACTGACGCCGGCAGAGGCGATCGGGGCGCTGAACGCAGCGGCTGCTGCGGCGGCAAGGACGATGGTTGCGGCGCGACGAATCATTGGTCTCCCTCTCCCGGCAGGGCGGAGTGCCCTGCCATCTGATGATTATTCCACTTTCCAGCGACGGTTGTGCCAATTAACTTGGTCGGGTCCGCAACAAAGGGCTTCCGGATGCGTTGGTTGAAGTAGTGCACGTCGTGAAGATCAAACACAGCCGCCCTAACGTAGTTGCGGTGTCCGCAGCTGGAACAGCAAAGATGCGCATCCCGTCGCTCGCGCTCACCGCGGCTGCTGCGTGTCTGCTGCTAGGTGCCATCGCCCCTCAGCAGTCGCAGGGCGCCAGCATCAACGCGGCCTTCAAGGGGCAGGCGATGTGGATCTGGCAGATGCCCAAGACAGAGGGCGGAAACGTCGCAAAAATCGTCGCGCGCGCAAAGAAGGCAAATGTCACCGCCGTCTACGTGAAGTCGGCGGACGGCTCGGGCGCTTGGCAGCAGTTTACGAAGACGCTGGTCAAGTCGCTTCGCGCATCCGGTCTTCGCGTCTGCGGCTGGCAGTTTGTGTACGGCTCAAAACCAACGGCCGAGGCCCGCGCCGCAGCGACCGCCAAGACGGCCGGCGCGCAGTGCCTGATCATCGATGCGGAGTCGACCTACGAGGGGCGCTATAGCTCCGCGCGCACCTACATGAAGGAGCTGCGCAAGCGGGTCGGGTCTAAATTCGCGCTCGGCTTCACGAGTTTTCCCTACGTCGACTACCACCCGTCGCTTCCTTACTCGGTCTTCCTTGGTCCCGGCGGAGCAGAGGTCAACATGCCTCAGGTCTACTGGAGGGACATCGGGACAACCGTCACCAAAGCCATGGCGCACACGTGGCGTGAGAACCGGATTTACGGCCGCCCAATCCATCCAATCGGTCAGACCTACCAGGCGCCGCCTACCAGGGACATCTACACGTTCAGGCGTCTGGCCAGCGCCTACCGAGCGCCGGGCTACAGCTGGTGGGAGTGGTCGCCAACGTCCTCAAAGGTCTGGAACGCCCTGGGCAAAGAGATGCCGACTGCAGAGAAGGCCTCGGATCCAGGCTGGCCCACTCTTCGACGCGGGTCGAAGGGCGACTCGGTCATCCGCGCGCAGCAACTATTGGCCTCGGTCACGGCCTCAGGCCTGAAGGCCAACGGTATCTTCGGGACAGCAACCGTCAATGCCGTCAAGGCCTTCCAGAAGGACCACAAGCTCGATGCTGACGGTGTGCTCGGCGCCGGAACCTGGAGACTGCTCGGCAAGGTCACCGTTGCCGCGGCAAGGAGCAGCCGGGCTTTGATCGCTGCCAGCACGGAACAGATCCCGCGCTCGGCAACGCTGCCGGCCCGGCGCAACGAACTCGCCTCCCGCCGCTAACCGGCGCCCGCTAAGCGTCCGTCGGCCGTTGTAACTTCGATCGGCAACCAACGACGGAGGAACCACGATGGAAGCCGGCGGCCCACCTATCCCCCCAGCAGGTCCCGAGACACCGGTCTACCAAGGCGGAGACGCCTCCCAGCCCTCCTCGGGAAAGCCCTCAGGCGTCTGGTGGGGTGCCGCCGTGGTCATTGGAGTGCTGCTCGCAGTCGGCGGCTACTTCCTCGGCAGCAATCACGAGGCTGACAACTACAAGGCGGGCAGCTCCGGCTATCAGGAGATCTACCAGACCGGCTTTACCGCCGGTGCCCAGGCGGGAACGCAAGCCGGCACCGCCGCGGGCAAGAAGGAAGGCGCCCGATACGGAAAGAAGGTCGGCTACGCGAAGGGCAACTCTGCAGGCAAGAAGGAAGGCGAGGTTCAAGGGACTGCGGACGGTGCCAGC
>WLNX01000120.1 GCA_009699565.1 Actinomycetota bacterium
GAGCTGTAGGGCATCGCCTTGCGCAGGTCCCAAGGGTCGCCGGCGGCGCGCAGAAGCGGCCCGGTTACGCCGTACTCGCGCAGCGTTTCGGCTGGCAGCGGGCAGACGTCGCGCTGGCGCTGGAGGAAGATCTCGTTCTTGTTGAGGAGGTCGCCGTAAACGTCGGCGCGCTCGGGCATGATCGCGCAGAACTTGCGGACCTGTTCGATCCAGCCGTCGGGGATGTCCTCGATCACGCCGCCGATCTGGAAGTAGCGCGTGTGCATCCTCTGCCCGGAAGACATTTCGAAGAGGTCGAGCAGCGTCTCGCGCTCGCGGAAGCAGTACCACCAGACCGAAATCGCGCCGAGGTCGAGCGCGCTGGTGCCGAGGAAGACGAGGTGGCTCATGATCCGGTTAAGTTCGAGGTGGATCACACGCAGATACTGGGCGCGCTTGGGAACCTCAACCTCGAGCAGCTTCTCGACGGCGCCGCAATAGGCCATCGCGTTGAAGTAGTAGGAGACGTAGTCCATCCGCTCGACGACTGGGATCGCCTTCCAATAGCTCTTCTGCTCGGCGGTCTTCTCAATCCCGGTGTGGAGGTAGCCGAAGATCGGCTGCAGGCGGCGGATCACTTCGCCGTCGAGCGTCACCAGCAGGCGCAGCACGCCGTGTGTTGCCGGGTGGTGCGGGCCAAGGTTCAGCGTCAGCAGCTCGCGGTCGCCCTCGAACTCGGTCGTCTCCGAGAGCGTGATGCTCTCCTCCATCTGGCGGTATGCGCTGAGACCGCTGGTGGCCGGATCAACGGTGCTCACTCGAACCACCTCGGCACGTTGTGCTCGTTGTGGGTGAAGAGGATCGGTTCGCCGCCGATCGGGAAGTCGCGGCGCTGCGGATAGCCTTCGTAGTCCTCGGGCATCAGGATGCGGCGAAGGTCGGGGTGGCCGTCAAAGATCAGGCCGAACATGTCGAACGCTTCGCGCTCCTGGAAGTTGGCGCAGGGCCAGGCCGGTGTAACCGACGGGACGTGCGGATCCTCGATCGAGACGCGCAGCGTCAGCGCCACGCGGTCCAGCGCTTCGCGGCTGAGCATCTCGTAGTCAACGCCCAGGCGCGGCTCGTTCGGGTAGTAGTCGATCCCGTGAACACTTGCGAGGAACTGGTACCCGGCGCTGCGCATCACTTCGAGCGAGCCGACGATCGACTCCGGCTTTACTTCGATCGCAACGCGCCCGGGGCTTTCGAGCGTGTCGAGCACGCTGCCTGCCTCGCTGGCGTTGAGCGCTCCGACCAGCCGCTCAAGCGTTGCCGCGTCAGGCATTGGTGCCCTCCGTGCCGCCGGCTCCGAAGACGTTGACGCCGGTGGCGTCCGCGTCGGCCAGCGGGAAGATCTCTTCGGTTCCCTCGGCCTCGTAGCGGCGGCGCCAGCCGAGCGACGGGTCGCCGTGGACCATCGCGCGAAGTTCGAGGATTCCGTGCATCAGCGCTTCCGGGCGCGGCGGGCACCCGGGGACGTGGATGTCGACCGGCATGAACTTGTCGGCCGGGACGATCGCGTAGTTGTTGAAGACGCCCATCGAACTGGAGCAGGCGCCCATCGCGATCACGTACTTCGGCTCAAGCATCTGGTCGTAGATGCGGCGAATGACGGGAGCCATCTTGATCGAGATCCGCCCTGACAGCACCAGCAGGTCGGCTTGGCGCGGCGATGCGCGGAACGCCTCGAAGCCGAAGCGGGCGATGTCAAGCCGCGACGCGGCGACCGTCATCATCTCGATCGCGCAGCAGGCAAGGCCGAAGGTCAACGGGAAGAAGGAGTTGCCGCGGGCCCAGTCGGAGGCCTTCTCAAGCGTCGTCGTCAGCACCCGCTCTTGGACGAACTCGTCGAGGTCCTTGTCGTCGAGCTGGCCGCGCAGCATGTCGCGGGCGCGGAGCTGCTTGGCGCGGAACTGCTCGGAATCGCTGACCTTCTGGCGGTTTACTTCCATGTCAGCGCCCCGCGGCGCCAGACGTAGCCGAAGCCGACCAGCAGCAGAAGGATGAAGGTGATCGTCTCAAGCAGGGCAAAGGTTCCGAAGGCGCGCAGCTCGACGGCGATCGGGTAGAGGAAGAGAACCTCGATGTCGAACAGCAGAAACAGGATCGCGATCATGTAGAAACTGATGCCGAAGCGGAAGCCCTGCTTGATCTCGGAAGGCATGCCCGATTCGTAAGGGTCCTCCTTGTGGCTGTTGGCGCTCTTCTTTGGCCCGAGGAATATGTTGAGCCATCCGAAGACAACGCCGATCGTCGTACCGATCGCGATGAAGATCAGGGCAGGGGCGTAAGAGGCCAGCACAGTAGGTTGTTGTATCACCTGAGCGCGGCGTACAGGTGACCGGTCGGAGATAGTGACAATGAGCTCAAATTGCGACAGATAGCCGATATCGCCGCAGCGGTTGTGGCAGGCCTTGGAGTGCTGACTGCGATCGCCGGCGGATGGGCTTGGTGGCGCGACTCGCTGGACCGAGCGTTCTGGACGCTCTGGCGCGTGACGCAGGCCGCCGCGACGCTGCTTGCGGCGATTGCTCTGGTCGCGTTCGTCAGCGGCTACGACCCTTCAGACGGGCTCTTCTGGCTCTACATGCTGCTGCCGATCGCCGTCTCGATAATCGCCGAGCAACTGCGGCTTGCGTCGGCCGACTCGGTGCTGGCCTCGCGTGATCTTGACGACGCGCAGCAGGTCGGGCTGCTGGCGGAGAGCGAGCAGCGCCTGATCGTTTCGACGATCGCCCACCGCGAGCTAGCTGTGATCGCGATCGCCGCCCTCGTTATCGCCTTCCTCGCCCTGCGCGTGCTGGCAACGGCGTGACCAACGCGCCAACATCGGGGGCGGGGAGCCGGTCCGGGCGGCTCTCTCGTATTATTCAAACCCGTATGCCGATGCGCCGCACTCTTCCGCTCCTGCTTGTCGCCGCCTGCGCCCTTGGGCTGGCCGCCTGCGGATCGCAGAGCAACGACGTCACAGGCCAGTCGGCGGCGGTTGAAGCCGGCAGCCAGCTGTTCACCGCACGCTGCTCGGGATGCCACACGCTGAGCGCTGTCGGCGCCGAAGGATCGGCCGCCAAGGTCAGCTCGGCCGAGCGGACCAACGGACCCAACTTCAACGCGCGCCGCGAGTGCTACGAGAACGTCGTCTACGCGATTCGCAACGGCGGCTACTCGGGCGCGATCATGCCCGCCAACATCGTTGTCGGCAAGGAAACCGAGCAGGTCGCAGCCTTCCTGGCGAAGTACTCCGGCCAGGTGGCGATGAAGGATCCGTCGAGCGCGGCCAGCAAGGTGAAGTGCGCTCAAGTGCCTGCCAACGCCGGTCGCTAAACGGAGCCGGGGCCGGCGCGCGATGCTCGACCTAAAGCGCCTTCGAAGTGACCCCGACGCGGCAAGGGCCGCGCTTGAACGTCGCGGCGGTGCCGGCGGCCTCGACAGCGTGATCGAACTTGACGCGCAGCGCCGCGAACTGCTGCCCCAACTTGAAGCCCTCCGCGCGGAGCAGAACGCCGCAAACGAGGCGATCTCGGCCGCAAAGGCGGCGGGCGGAGACGCGAGCGAGCAGATCGCGCAGATGAAGGAAGTGGCTGCCCGCGCCAAGGAGCTGGACGGTCAGCTTCAGGCTGCGGAGAGCGAGCTGAACACGGCGCTGGCGCTGCTGCCGAACCTGCCCGACGACGACGCACCCGCCGAGGACACCGTGCTGCGCGAATGCGGCGAGATCCCAAGCTTCGACTTTGAGCCGCGCGACCACCTCGACCTCGCGGGTGACCGCGTTGACATGGAACGCGGCGCGCGCCTCTCCGGCGCCCGCTTCGCCTATCTGCGCGGCGAGCTCGTGATGCTTGAGCTGGCACTGGTGCGCTGGACGCTTGAGCTGCTCGGCAGGAACGGCTTTGAGCCGGTGATCCCGCCGGTGCTGGTGCGCGAAGAGGCGCTTCACGGAACCGGCTTCCTGCCCGACACCGAGCAGCAGATCTACCGGCTAGCCGACGACGACCTCTACCTAGTCGGCACCAGCGAAGTGGCGCTGGCATCAATTCACGCCGACGAGATCCTCGACGCGGACGAGCTGCCGCTCAGATACGCCGGCTTCTCCCCCTGTTTCCGCCGCGAAGCTGGCTCCGCGGGCCGTGACACGCGCGGCATCTTCCGCGTTCACCAGTTCGACAAGGTCGAGATGTTCAGCTTTGTGAAACCGCAGGACGCAAAGGAAGAGCACCTTCGCCTGCTCGACATCGAGGAGCAGATCCTCACCGCCCTCGGCCTCCCCTACCGCGTCGTCGACATCGCGATCGACGACCTCGGCGCTTCGGCAGCGCGGAAGTTCGACTGCGAGGCGTGGCTTCCGAGCCAAGGCCGCTACCGCGAGCTGACGTCAACTTCGAACACGACCGATTTCCAAGCCCGCCGGCTGGCGATCCGGATGCGCAGCGAGGGCGGCAAGCCGGAACTGCTGGCCACGCTCAACGGCACCGCCGTCGCCGTCGGCCGCACGATGATCGCGCTGCTGGAGAACGGCCAGCAGGCCGACGGCTCGGTCGTGATCCCGCAGTGCCTGGCCGACTGCGGCGCACCGGCAATACTCGCCCCCGCCGAGGGCTGAGCGCCGGTGGACCTCAACGCCGACTTGGCGGAGGGGGTCGGGCCGGAGGGCTGGACGGCGGACGCTGCGCTGCTCTCGGTGGTGACGAGCGCAAACATCGCCTGCGCTGGCCACGCCGGTGACGAGGAGACGATGCGCCGCGCCTGCGAGGCGGCGCTGGAGCAGGGAGTGCGGATCGGCGCCCATCCCGGCTACCTCGACCGCGAGAACTTCGGCCGCGTCGAGCTCTCCTTGCCGGTCGCCGAGGTCGCCCGCCAGGTCGAGGAGCAGGTCGCGCTGCTGCGCGAGGTCGCGGCCGAGAGCGGCGGCGCAGTCACACACGTCAAGGCGCACGGAGCGCTCTACCACCGCGCCGCAGCCGACGCGGAGCTGGCGGCGGCGCTGGCCGAGCAGTTCGCCCGCACCGACCCGCAGCTCACGGTGCTCGCTCCCCGCGGCGCGGAGCTGCTGAAGGCGGCGGAAGCCGCGGGGCTTGCCACGGCCAGCGAAGGCTTTGCCGACCGCGCCTATGAAGCCTCCGGGCTGCTGATGGCGCGTTCGCTGCCGGGAAGCATTCTTGAGCCTTCAAGTGCCGTCGCGCAGGCGCTCTCGATCGCCCGCGAGGGCAGCGTCAGGGCCGCCGACGGAACCACCGTCGAAGTGGCGGCAGACTCGATCTGCGTCCACGGCGATACGCCCGGCGCAATCGAGCTGGCCCGCGAGCTGCGCGCAGTGCTGGCCGGCAGCGGCGTGCGCGTGGAGGCCTTCGCGTGAGCGGTCCGGCCGTTACCCGGCAGGCCGGCGACCGCGCCGTCCTCGTTGAGCTTGAGGACAACGACGCCGTTCACCGCCTTGCCGGAGCGCTTGAGGGGCGGCGCGGGTCGGAGCTTGAGGAGATTGTTCCCGGGCATGAAACTCTGCTGCTGGTCTGGAGCGGACCGGCGCCCGCGCATGGAGCAGTCGCGGAGATGGTTGCGGCCGCCGAGGAAGAAGCTGCGGCCGCGGCTCCCCAGCGGCAGC
>WLNX01000121.1 GCA_009699565.1 Actinomycetota bacterium
CGGGTATTTGTGAGTGTGAATGGGCGGGACATAAAAATCTTTTTCAATCAGAGCATAAAAAACGGGCCGACTTGGCCCGCGCGCACAGCAGAAGATGATCCTGGGTGCAGCGCTATGTCTTCAATCGTTCCATCTTTAGGCAATCGAATCGCCGGTGCAGCGCGCTGATGAACTACGCGCTACACCGAACGAAGGCCGATAGTAGCAAAGGCGCACGGGCGCCCAAGCCTGCTGGGCGCACTCCTGCGCGGCGCACGATGCTGCTGACGGCCGTCGGAGCGATCGGAGTCGCGGTCCTCCTGCTGGCAACCGTGATCCCCGTTCTTCAGGTTGAAGCCAACGCGGCAATCCCGGACGCGTTCTCGCGCAACGGCTGGGAATTGCACGGTCCGCTGCTGCCGCTGCTCGCTCTGGCGGGCGTTGCGGCGCTGCTCGGCTGTCGCCGAGGCCGCCGAGGGGCAATGGCCGCGTTGGCCGGCTGCGGCCTCCTGGCGCTGCTCCTAGTGCTGCTGACTGACGTCCAGGAGATAGGAAGCTCGGGGCTGCTGCCAGGGAGCTTCGCCGAAGGCTTCGTAGTCGCTGGCCCCGGCGCCTACCTCGAGGTGCTGGGGGCGGTCCTGATGCTGCTGGCCGGAGGGCTCCTCAGCCTCTTCGCGCTCGACGAGTAGCCCGCCGAGCGGCCGGATAGCAGCTGAGAAGGGGTTCTGCTGCGAGGAGCTTCTCTGCGGCGAGTAACGAAGCGGCGGGGAGCCGGATCTACCAGCGGTAGTGCGCGAAGGCCTTGTTGGCCTGAGCCATGCGGTAGATGTCGTCCTTGCGCTTGTACGCGCCGCCCTGCTGGGTCTGAGCTTCAAGCAGTTCGGCGGCCAGTCGCTGCGCCATCGTCTTCTCGCGGCGGGCGCGGGCGAACTCAACGAGCCAGCGGACTGCCAGCGTGCGTGCGCGGCGTGCATGAACTTCAACGGGTACCTGATAGGTGGCGCCGCCAACTCGGCGGGAGCGCACCTCAAGCGAAGGAGTCAGCGAGACGATCGACTCTTCGAGCGCTTCGACCGGGTCCTTGCCGCTCTTCTCGGCGAGAATCGCGAGTGCGTCATAGACGATCGATTCGGCGGTCGACTTCTTTCCGTCGAGCATCACCTTGTTGACGACCTGCTGGACCAACCGCGAGCGGTGGATCGGATCCGGCTGAACCGGACGGAGCTGGGCTGCATTGCGGCGCATGGTCTGCCTACGACTTCTTTACGCCGTACATGCTGCGTGATTGCTTGCGGTCGGACACGCCTGACGCGTCAAGCGTCCCGCGCACGACCTTGTAGCGGACTCCCGGAAGATCCTTGACTCGGCCTCCGCGAACCAGCACGACCGAGTGCTCCTGAAGGTTGTGGCCCTCGCCTGGGATGTAGGCAGTGACTTCGGCTCCACCGGTGATCCGGACACGCGCGACCTTGCGCAGGGCCGAGTTCGGCTTCTTCGGAGTTGTCGTATAGACGCGGGTGCAGACGCCGCGGCGCTGCGGAGCAGCAACCTTCGTCTTGCGACCTTTGCCGGACTTGAGTCCGGGAGTTGAGAGCTTCTTCGCCTTGGGCGTGCGGCCCTTGCGAATTAGTTGGCTAGTCGTCGGCATTCAGCGCAGGAGGTTAGCAGCGAAGCGCGAATGGCGGCCGCCGGCGGCAGGATCAGGCTGCACTGGCGACCAGCTCGAGGGCCTCTTCGGGGTTGATGTGACTAAGGCCCTGATCCTCCGCGACCGGCTCGTAAGTCACACGTCCCGCCGCAACGTTGAGCCCCTTCATGAAGCCGGGGTCGGACCGCAGGGCCCCGTGAACGCCAAGATCGGCGAGCTTAAGGACGAACGGCATCGTCGCGTTGGTCAGCGCCCATGTGCTCGTGATTGGGACCGCTCCAGGCATGTTCGCAACGCAGTAGTGGATGACACCGTCAACGACGTATGTCGGGTCGGTGTGAGTTGTGGCCTTTGAAGTCTCAAAGCAACCGCCCTGGTCGATCGCTACGTCAACCAGCACCGAGCCGGGCTTCATCAAGCCAAGCTGCGATCGCGTGATCACGTGCGGGGCCTTTCCGCCCTTGACGAGGACCGCTCCGACTACTAGGTCCATATCGGGCAGGCGCTGTTCGATCTCGAGCGTTGAGGCGAAGCAGGTGGAAACGAGCCCCTTCATCAACGGCTCAAGCTCACGGAGGCGATCGATGTTGCGGTCGTAGATGTAGACCTCGGCGCCCATCCCGACGGCAATGTCGGCCGCGTTCTGCCCTACAACTCCGCCACCAATCACCATCACCTTGCCGGCTGCCACGCCGGGTACCCCGCCGAGCAGCAGTCCGCGACCGCCGAGCGGCTTCTCGAGCATGAAGGCTCCCGCCTGGGTCGCGATCTTGCCGGCGATCTCGCTCATCGGCGCGAGCAGCGGTAGCCGCCCTTCCGTGTCTTCAACGGTCTCGTAGGCGATGCAGGTGGCCCCGGAGTCGACTAGACCTGCGGTCAGATCGGGGTCGGGCGCGAGGTGAAGGTAGGTGAAGAGAACCTGTCCGGATCGGAGCATCGCCACCTCGGCTGCCTGCGGCTCCTTGACCTTGAGAATCATGTCGGCAGCAGCGAAGACTGCCTCTGCATCGGGGAGAATCTCGGCCCCCTGATCGACGTATTCCTGGTCGTCGATTGCCGAGCCCTCCCCAGCGCCGGTCTGAATCAGAACGCTGTGGCCGTGGGCCGCCAGCTCGCGAACTCCGGATGGCGTGATCGCAACGCGGTACTCGTCAACCTTTACCTCGGATGGGACTCCAACCTTCATCAGAGGCCCAGCCGGTCGCTTGCGCCTTCCAGCACCGGACGCAGGATCGCGCCCATCTCCTCAATCTGCTCAACCCCCGCGATCAGCGGCGGAGCGAGCTGGATGACGGGGTCGCCGCGGTCGTCCGAACGGCAGATCAAGCCGTGCTTGTAGAGCTCAGTCGACAGATAGCCGCGCAGCAGGTCCTCGGACTCTTCGTCGTTGAAGGTCTCGCGCGTCTCGCGGTTCTTCACCAACTCGATCGCGTGGAAGTATCCGGCGCCACGGACGTCGCCGACGATCGGGATATCGCTCATCGACTCCATCATTGCCCGCAGGTGCGGCTCGTTCTCGCGGACGTTCTCGATCACTCCCTCGTCCTCGATCGCCGCGATGTTTGCCAGCGCTACGGCTGAGGCAATCGGGTGGCCGCCGAAGGTGAACCCGTGGACGAACGAATTGTTCCCCTCTAGGAACGGCTCCATCAGGCGGTCGGAGGCGATCATTGCGCCCATCGCTGCGTATGCCGAAGTGATTCCCTTGGCGGTCGTGATGATGTCGGGCTGATAGCCGAAGCGCTGAGCTCCGAACCACTCGCCGAGGCGGCCCCAAGAACAGATCACCTCGTCGGAGATCATGATGCAGTTGTACTCGTCGCAGATTTCGCGGACGCGCTGGAAGTAGCCCTCGGGCGGCACAAAGCAGCCACCGGCATTTTGGACCGGCTCGAGAATCACTGCGGCGACGGTGTCCGGACCTTCGAACTCGATCCGCTCAACGATCGCCTCGGCGAGGTTCTCGGCGCCGTAGCCAGGGGGCAGGCGGTAGAGATTGGTGTTCGGTACGTGGCATCCGCCCGGCATCAGCGGTTCGTACGGTTCGCGCGCTCCGGTCAGGCCGGTGGCGGCAAGCGCGCCCATCGTGGTGCCGTGGTAGGCGATGTTGCGCGCGATCACCTTCGTCTTGTTCGGGTTTCCGGTGAGCTTGTGGTACTGACGCGAGAGCTTCAGCGCCGACTCGACAGACTCGCCTCCGCCCGAGGTGAAGAAGATCCGGTTGAGGTCGCCTGGCGCCAGCGAGGCGATCTTGGCGGCAAGCTCGATTGACTTCGGGTGGGCGTAGGACCAGTTGGTGAAGAAGCCAAGTTCCTTAGCCTGATCTGCTCCGGCCTGCGCAATGTCCTCGCGTCCGTGGCCGATGTTGACGCAGTAGAGGGCGCTGAGGCCGTCGATGTAGCGATTGCCGTGGTCATCCCAGACGTAGCAGCCGTCTCCGCGAACGATGATTGGGATCTCCTCGCCGCGCTGATAGGAGCCCATGCGGCTGAAGTGAAGCCAGAGGTGCCTGTTGGCGAGTTCCTGAAGTTGTTCCGAGGTCATGCTGCTTGAGGTAGTGGCCATAGGTACCTAAGTTACCGCTAAGCGGACCCTTATCAAGCAGGTTGGTGTGCCGCACGCGGGCTGGGAATCAGCGCCGAGGCCACAATCACCAGCACAAACGCGAGGCCCTGAACGAGCATTCCGAACAGATCTCCGGGCATTGGATCGCCAAAGACCAGGATCCCCCCGGCGACGCAGGTGATGCTGCTCGCGGTGCCGGTGATGCCGATCACGGCAACCGCCTCGCCAAGCTGGAGGCTGCGAGCAGAAGCGTAGAAAGCGCCAACCGAGGCAACCAGCGCGACCGCGCCAGGGGCGCTGATCAGCCCGAGCAGGCCGGCATCCGGCAGCGTGCCGGTCAGCGCCTTGACGCTGACGTTGCAGGCACCAAACATGATGCCGGCTGCGGCTGCAAGAGCGATTCCGTGGTGTTCGCTGCGCGCCCCAGCGGCACGCGGCCCTACTATCAGGACAACGCCTACTGCCAGCAGCACGGCCTCGAAGATCGCCATCTGAGCGGCGGAGTAAGTCGCGTAGTGACCGACTGAGCGAGGCATCGTGAGAGCCAGCAGCGCCAGTCCGAGCGCGGTCAATCCCAGACCCCACCACTGCCGTGCGCCGACCTTGAGTCCGAAGATCTTGTCGGCCATCACCGCAACCAGCGCGACCCCGCTGGCGACGACCGCCTGGACGAGCGAGAGAGGAGCGATGGTGAGTGCTGCGACGTGCATCCCCCATGCGACGAGTCCGACGACCATGCCGATCGCAAACCAGCGCGAACGCCAGAGCGCGATTGCGCTTGTGAGCGGATGACGGAGGTCAACTCGCGGAGCGGCCTGGGCGCCGCGGAACTTGAAGAAGAACGCGAGGTTCATCGTCAAGGCGCTGGCGAGCGCGATCAGCAGCCCGACCTTCAGCATCAGCTGGGCCTCGGCAGGGCGTTGTGGCTGGAAGTTGGCGAAATCATCTCGATGTGCGCTTTCGGTGTTCGTGCCTGCAAGGCACGGAGCGGGCCGAGCGCCGCTCGATCACCCCGGATGCTTTCGGCCTCAACTACAGAGTACCTTCCCGCAGCAGTGGTCAATTGGCCCGAAGCCAGACGGCGCACTCTGCGACCGTCTCGGCGTGAACCAGCCCGGCCGATGCCATCAGTTGCTCGCACTCGGCGATCCCGGCGCTGAGGATGATCGACTCGTGGAACTCCACGGAGACGAAATTCAGTTGCCGCAGAAGCGCCGGGTTCTCGCGCATGAACTGGAGCTCGCCTCCCTCAATGTCCATCACGAGCGCGTCGAAGCGCATGCCATGCGCTGCCTCGAGCTCCTCGACGGTGGTGGTCGGAACGTCGATCCGCCCGATTGACTCGGGCCCTGCAGTGCTGCTGCCGGACAGGATCACGCTGCTGACGAAGAA
>WLNX01000122.1 GCA_009699565.1 Actinomycetota bacterium
CACGTCGTCGACCTTGACGGCGCGCGCGGCTTAGTCGGGTCCAACCTTTCCCAACTCCGAGAGATCGCCGGGAAGATCGAGCTCCCGATTCAGTTTGGCGGCGGCCTGCGCAACATGGAAGCCGTGCACGCGGCGTTCGATGCGGGGGCCGATCGGATTATCCTCGGGACCGCTGGGTTGGCCGACCGTCCTTTCCTCATACGGTGCCTCGAAAAGGACGCCGACCAGGTCATCGTGAGTGTCGATTCGCGCGCTGGAGTTGCGGCGATCGGAGGGTGGGAGGAAGACTCGGGCCTCAGTACGGACGACGCCTTGCGCAACCTGCGGGATCTAGGGGTGAGCAGGTTCGTGGTGTCGGACATCGAACGCGACGGAACCCTCACGGGACCTGCGCTGGAGCAGATCCAAGCGGCAGGCGAGCTTCTGGACGACTTCATCTACTCAGGCGGGGTATCGGCGCTTGCCGATCTCGAAGCGATCGCGGAGGCCGCTCCTGCGGCGCTCAACGGGGTCATAGTCGGCTCCGCGCTCTTCGAACGGGTCTTCACAATCGGCGAGGCTCACGAGGCGCTTGCTGGGGCAACGCGGCAAGTCGGAGAGGAGCCGAGGTCGGATGCACTGTAAGAGAGTCATCGCCTGCCTGGACGTCGACAATGGAAGGGTCGTAAAGGGAACCAACTTCGTAAGTTTGCGAGATGCGGGAGATCCCGTAGAGCTGGCGGCCCGTTACGAGGCGGCAGGCGCCGACGAAATCGTCTTCCTCGACATCACTGCGACTCACGAAGACCGCGTAACCGCCGCCCAGTTGGCGCGGCTGACCGCCGACGAGGTGTTTATTCCCTTCACTATCGGCGGCGGGATCACGAGCGTCGCAGGCGCGCAGGAGGTACTCGATGCCGGCGCCGACAAGGTCAGCGTCAACTCTGCAGCGCTTGCCAGGCCGCGCCTAATCACTGAGCTTGCAGCTCAATTCGGGTCGCAAGCCGTGACGGTTGCAGTCGATGCGCGTCGGTCGGCAGACGGCCGCGGCTCCTGGGAGGTCCTCAGCCGGGGTGGTCGAGAGCAGACGGGGCGGGACCTGATGGACTGGGTCCTAGAAGCCGAAAGTTGCGGAGCCGGCGAGCTACTGCTGACGAGCATGGACAGAGACGGCACTCTCGATGGCTACGACATCGAGATGCTTACGGCAGTCAGCGAAGCGGTGCAGGTTCCGGTGATCGCTTCAGGCGGCGCAGGCGAATTGCGCCACCTCGCCGCCGCGCTCGAGGCGGGCGCAGATGCGGTTCTCTGTGCGTCGATCTTTCACTTCGGCACTCACTCGGTTGGAGAGGCCAAGGAGTACCTCGCCGGATGCGGCATAACAGTTCGGCGGTCGACCTAAGCGGACTGCCCGCGAGCGGCGCGCGCGAGCAATACGAGCTCGGCGTCCTCCAGGCTGTAACCGCGGCTGTGGAGCAACGCTGCAAGGTGGAAGAGGAGGTCTGCGGCCTCCTCGGCAACCCGGTCGGGACTTTCCTCGAGCACCGCGCGACCCACTTCCTCAGCCTCTTCCCTGACCTTGGCGGCAGCAAACGACGGATCTGCGAGCAACTCAACGCTGTACGAACCCTTCGGCGTTTTCGCTGCCCTATCCGCGAGTGTGCGTTCAAGTGAGGGAAGCGCCTCGTGCGCGGCTGCCCCAACCCGATCACGCTCGGAAAAACAACTCCGTGCGCCGGTGTGGCAGGCCGGTCCCGCCGGCGCCACGATCGCGAGCAGCGCATCCTCGTCGCAGTCGACCCGCAGCGAGACGAGCCGCTGTGTATTCCCTGACGTCGCGCCCTTTCTCCAGATTTCTTCCCGCGAACGGCTCCAGAGATGGAGATCGCCGGACTCCAGCGTCAGCGCAACCGCTTCGGCGTTCGCGTAAGCCAGGGTCAGCACTTCGCCCGACTGCGCGTCCTGGATTACCACCGGGACGAGCCCGTGGTCGTCGAAGCGAATCTGGCTCAAGGCTTTGCGGGCGTCGAGCGCCTGATATCTGCCTGGGAGCATGATGCGGCGCGTTCACGACGGCGCGCTTCACGCAGACGGGCCCGCCGCAGGCGCTCCCTATCGCCCTGGCAGACCTGTCGATCGCGAGCGTCTACGACGCCGTGAGTTTCGAGGGTCGCAAAGGCGACGATGCAGTCGAGCGCCGCAATCAGCGAAGAACGGCGCGGCATCGTGGGGGAGGGAGATTTGACTGAGGAGAACATATGTTCGTAAGGTAAGAAGCCGCCCGGACGGCACAGCCAGGACAACCGGCAATGTATTCGAAATCCCTGTATTTGCTGAGTGTAGACTGCACGGATTCGTGCAGGACGCGCGAGGCGTAGGATCAGCCGGGTGATCCACTTGCGCGTTATCGCCCCATTCTCCCATTCGAAGGCGGCGATCGACCTGCTGATCGAATCTGACTCAGTTGCGAACGTGACCCTGATCCGTGGCGCTGCCGTCGATCCGGAAGGAGACATGATCACCTGCGACGTAGCTTCGGAGGACGCGAGCTACATCGTCGGCGACCTTCGGCGGATGGGAATTGCGGAGCTCGGAGCGATCGACATAAACGAGCTGGACGCGTCGGTTTCCGCGGGAGCGGTTAGTGCAGAAGAGAAGGCGATTGGCCACCCTGCAGATGCGGTCATCTGGGAAAATGTTTCCGCCCGGATTGACAACGAGGGCCTGCTTAGCGGGGGCATGATGGCCCTCTTCGCGTTCGCGGGCGTGATTGCGGCGATTGCGATCCTGATCGACTCGTCGCCGATCGTGGTCGGGGCGATGGCACTGTGTCCCGACTTCGGTCCGATCGCCGCGTTCGCGGTCGGAGCTGTACGCAAGGACCGCAGGCGCGCGCGCGGAGGACTGCTCGCGCTACTTGCCGGGTTCATGGGCGCAATAGCGGCATCATTCGTCGCGGTGACCCTCCTTAAGGCGGGCGGAATCGCGCCTGAGAATTTCACCCGCGACACAAACACCTTGGCACAGACGATTGCCGCACCGGACGGCTTCTCGGTGGTTGTCGCGTTCTGTGCCGGCGCAGCCGGGATGCTCTCGGTGACGCTCGGAAAAGCCGGCGCGCTGGTAGGGGTGGCGGTCTCAATCACGACGATCCCAGCCGCCGCCGATATCGGCCTGTCTCTCTCATACGGCGAATGGGGAGCGATGGAGGGAGCTGCCCTGCAGCTGGCCGTCAACATCGCTTCGCTGCTGGTCGCCGCTTCTCTGATGTTGGCCTTCCAACGTCGCAACTTCAAGCGCCGAGATGCTCGTAGGAGAGAGGCCCGCGCCGGGGGTTGAAGGGCTGCGGCCCTTGTGCGCGAACTAGCGGGATGTGACTGTTAGCCTTCGCGACACAGCCGGACTCAAGAGTGCGGCGCAATCATCCATGGAAACCTTTGTAATAGACGGCGGAGTACCACTCTCGGGCACCGTCATCCCTGCGGGCAACAAGAATGGCGCCCTGCCGATTCTGGCAGCATCTCTCCTCACCAGCGAAGAGCTGGTGATTGGAAATGTACCCCGCATCCGCGACGTCGAGGCGATGCTGGCGCTGCTGGCGGGCATCGGCGTAGTAGTTGAGTGGATCGGCCCAAACGAGGTTTCGCTGCGTGCCGCCGACGTGGATCCCGACGCTGAGTTGGACCGTGATCTGGCCGAACGGATCCGCGCGTCGTTCCTCTTGGCCGGCCCTCTGCTGGCACGCTTCGGGCGTGCAGTAATGCCTCCGCCCGGCGGTGACGTGATCGGCCGCAGGCGCCTGGATCCGCACCTCGACGCGCTCGGAGCGCTGGGAGCATCGCTGAGCCATGGCCGCGACATAGTGCTCGAAGCGCCCGCCGGAGGCCTGCGAGCCGCCCAGATCTTTATGGATGAACCGTCAGTGATGGCGACCGAGAATGCACTTCTTGCCGCCGTACTGACCCCCGGCGAGACGCTGATCGGCAACGCTGCAAGCGAGCCGCATGTACAAGACCTGGCAAGGATGCTGAGCAAGATGGGCGCCGACATCCGCGGGATTGGATCAAACGTGATGACGGTCACTGGCGGAAATGAGCTTGGCGGCTGCAGACATGAGGTCGGCCCCGATCACATCGAAATCGGCTCCTTCATGGCACTGGCCGGAGTTACAGGCGGCGAGATGCGGATCAAGAACACCGACCCGCAGGACCTCCAGATGATTCGGCTCGTCTTCTCAAAGCTTGGGCTCCACACGGAGCTCGAAGGCGGCGATGTCCTGATTCCCGGAGACCAGAAGCTGGTTGCCGCCCGCGACGTCGGGGAATACAAGTCAAAGATTCAGGACGGCCCCTGGCCGGCATTTCCGGCAGACCTCACCTCGATCGCGGTCGCGCTGGCAACACAATGCGAGGGGTCGGTATTGATCCATGAGTGGATGTTTGAAAACCGACTGATCTTCACCGACAAGCTCGTGCTCATGGGGGCCGACATCACGCTCTGCGACCCTCATCGGGCAATCGTCAGCGGCCCGAGCCAACTGCGCGGCGAGCGAGTCGAGTCTCCCGACATCCGTGCCGGAATGGCGATGCTGATCGCCGCACTGTGTGCCGACGGCCGCAGTGAGATCGGCAACATTGTTCAGATCGACCGCGGGTATGAGCGGATCGACGAACGTCTCCGTGAGCTTGGCGCGAAGATAGAGCGGCGCCCGTCAATCGCTGCCTCTCAGATCTAGCCGGTTACTTGCTCGATGACTTGTTCGTCCCGGTCATCCGGTAGGCGTACATGCTGGTGACGCTGTTGAGGAAGAGCAGCTTGCCGTCGGAAATAACGGGGTTGAACATTCCCTTGTCCACCGACCAAATCTTCTTGCCGCTGCGAACACCAAAAGCAGTTGTCCGCTTCTCCAGGCTCGAGACAAACACAAGGTCACCGATGATCTGGATGCCGCCCGAGACCCTGCCGGAAGCCGGACGGGTCCATCTCACCGCTCCATTCTTCGCGTTGAGCGCGTAGAGCTTTCCGTCGTAGGAGCCGATGTAGACGGTCGGGCCGAGCTTGGGGATATCTGCAACAGCCGCCGACGAGTAGACATAGCCGCCGGTTCCCTTGCGCCAAGCAAGTGCGCCATTGCTGGTCGCGAACGAGTAGACGCTGCTGTTGGTGTTGCCGATGTACACGCGACCGAAAGCAACGCTGGCCGTGCCATAGAATTGCCCGTCCCCGAGGCCCAAGGCTCCGCCTCCTCCGGAAACCCAGCGCGAACGGCCTGTCTTTGCGTCGATTCCGTGGACGTGTCCGTTGTAGTCGCCGAAGAAAAGTTTGCCGTTTGCGTACGCAAGACCACCCTTCACTGCGCCTCCGGCCTTGTAGGTCCAGACGACACTCCCGTCTTTTGCTCTGAGCGCATATACCGTGCCGTTCTCACTGCCGAAGTAGACGATGCCTCTGCGAATTAGCGGCGAGCTTTCGGTCCTGCTCGGGAGCGCACGCGACCAGAGAATCTTCTTGCGGGCCGGGTCGACCGCCACAATCTTGCCGGAGTTCTTGCCCTTGCGCGAGACGAGGATCA
>WLNX01000123.1 GCA_009699565.1 Actinomycetota bacterium
GCCGACGTTTACGGCGACCTCCTCAACAAGAACGAGATCTTCCTCCAGCGCCAGCGCGACGTCTGCCCGCTGCCAGCCGAAACACTCCGCGAGTACGGCGTAACCGGGCCGCTTCTGCGCGCCGCCGGCGACCCTTGGGACCTGCGCAAGGCGATGCCCTACAGCTCATACGACGACTTTGAGTTCAAGATCCCCGTAGGCACCAAGGGCGACAACTACGACCGCTTCCAAGTCCGCCTCCAGGAGGTCAAGGAGTCGGTCAAGATCATCACGCAGGCGCTCGACAAGCTGCCGGACGGCCCGACGATCACTGACGACCGCAAGATCGCGCTGCCGCCGCGCCACGAGCTGGCAACTTCGATGGAAGCGCTGATTCACCACTTCAAGCTCGTCACCGAAGGGATGCGAGTTCCGGAGGGCGAGGTCTACAACGCGATTGAGGGCGCCCGCGGCGAGCTCGGCTGCTTCGTTCGCTCCGACGGCTCCAGCAAGCCGGCGCGCGTCCACATGCGCGACCCAAGCCTCGTCAACATGCAGGCGACGCCGGCCGCCACCGAAGGCTGGCTGCTGGCCGACATGCTCGCCACCGTCGCGATGTTCGACCCGATCATCGGAGGGGTGGACCGCTGATGACCGAAGTCCGCCGCTTCACGCACGACTCGAGGATCCCCGGCTGGGACCGCGCCGCCGACCTGACCAAGCAGCCGGCAGTGATCCCGGACTCGGCGACGACCGAGGTGCCGGACGACCTGCGCGCAGCGATCGAAGACGCGATGCGCCGCTTCCCGAAGGAGGATGCGGCCTTCATCCCCGCGCTCTACGCCGTTCAGGACAAGTACGGCTGGTGCTCGCCCGAGGGCATCGAACAGGCCGCCTCGGTGCTGGACCGCACGCCGGCCGCCCTGACCGCAGTCGCAACCTTCTACGACATGTTCCGCATGGAGCCGCTCGGCCGCAAGACGGTCTACGTCTGCGACAACATCTCCTGCTCTCTCTGCGGCGCCGACGAGCTGCTGGCGGCGCTGGAGGAGGAGCTGGGAGAAGAGCCCGACGTTCACGTCCGCGGCTTCGAGTGCCTTGGCGCCTGCGACATCGCACCGATGGCTTCCGTGAACGGAATCTACGTTGGACCAATTGCGCTGGACGAAGTGCCGGAGCTCGCCCGCCAGATTCGCGAGGGCGAGGACCCACTGCCGCAGCGTCAGCTGCTGCGCCGACCCTGCGCCGACCCAAAGGCGGGAGAGCAATGATCAGCACGCTGCTGTTTGAAGGAATCGACGAAGCCGGCCTCAACACGATCGACGTCTACCGGCGCCGCGGCGGATATACGCAGCTGGCGGCGGCGCTCAAGATGCCGCAGGACGAGCTGATTACCGAACTGACCGGATCCGGCCTTCGCGGCCGCGGCGGCGCCGGCTTCCCGATGGGCAAGAAGGCCTCGTTCATCCCGAAGGGCGACATGCAGAAGTACGTCGTCTGCAACGCCGACGAATCGGAGCCGGGCACCTTCAAGGACCGCGAGCTAATCCAGAAGAATCCGCATCAGCTGATCGAGGGCGTGATCATCGCCTCCTACGCGATCGGCGCGACGATCAGCTACATCTACATTCGCGGCGAGTACGACCAGCAAGCCGACATTCTCGACGCCGCAATCGAGGAAGCGCGCCAAGGCGGGATGCTCGGCGAGAACATCCTTGGATCCGGCTTCAACCTCCAGCTTGAGCTGGCGCGCGGCGCCGGCGCCTACATCTGCGGCGAGGAGACCGGCCTGCTTGACTCGCTCGAGGGCAAGCGCGGCAACCCGCGCCTGAAGCCGCCGTTCCCCGCCAATCAGGGCCTCTTCCAGGGCCCGACGCTGATCAACAACGTTGAGACGCTCTCCGCGGTTCCGAGCATCGTCAAGCTCGGCGCCGAGGGCTATGCGGCGATCGGTGTGAAGGACTCGGCCGGCACCAAGCTGGTCTCCGTCAGCGGCAACGTCGAGCGCCCCGGCAACTACGAGGTCGAGCTCGGTAGGTCGAGCCGCGAGATCATCTACGACCTCGCCGGCGGACCGACCGACGGCCGCGCGATCAAGTGCTGGTTCCCCGGCGGATCAAGCACCCCGGTGCTGACCGCAGACGATCTCGACGTCGGCTACGACTACGACTCGATCGAGGCCGCCGGCTCGATGCTCGGCTCCGGCGCGATCATCGTCGTTGACGAGACGCAGTCGATCGTCGAACTGGCCTACAAGCTGGCGAAGTTCTACTCGCACGAGTCCTGCGGCAAGTGCACGCCGTGCCGCGAAGGGACGCGCTGGACCTTCCACATGGTCGAGCGGATCAAGGACGGCACCGCCACGCCGATGGACCTCGACATCATGGCCGCCGTCCAGGAGCAGATCATCGGCCACTGTCTCTGCGTGCTGGGCGACGCGATGGCGATGCCGATCGGCTCGCTGATCGCCAAGTTCCGCCCCGAGTTTGAAGCCGAGATCGAAGCTAATCGCAACGAGCGCGAGCGCAAACTGGCAGCCGAGTTTGCCGCCGCAGAGGTAGAGATCGAGGGGATCACCGCCTGATGCCACGGCCGGTCGAGAAGCTCGTCAGCCTGACGATCAACGGAAATACGGTCCAGGCTCCCGAGGGAATGATGCTGGCCGACGCCGCGCTGAAGTACGGCGACGTCGAGATTCCCGTCTTCTGTTACGACGCCAAGATCGGCCCGCCGGTTGGCGCCTGCCGGATGTGTCTTGTTGAAGTTGAAGGGATTCCCAAGCTTCAGGCCGGCTGCTCGGTCGCCGTCACGGACGGGATGGTCGTCAACACCGAGTCCGACCAAGTGAAGGCGGCTCAGGAAGCGGTGCTGGAGTTCATCCTGATCAACCACCCGCTCGACTGCCCGGTCTGCGACAAGGGCGGCGAGTGCCCGCTGCAGGACAACGCATTTGGCTGGGGCGGAGGGCTCTCACGCTTCATCGAACCCAAGCGCCACTTTGAGAAGCCGCTAGCGCTCTCGCCGCTGATCGCGATCGACCGCGAACGCTGCATCCTCTGCTACCGCTGCGTGCGCTACAGCCAAGAGGTCGCCGAGGACTTTCAGCTGGTGCTCGAAGAGCGCGGCGCCGACACCTTCGTGACGACCTTCGACGGTCATCCCTACGTCGCTCCCTTCAGCGGCAACATCATCGAGCTGTGCCCGGTTGGCGCGCTCACTTCAAGGCCTTACCGATTCCGCGCGCGCCCCTGGGACATCGAGCAGGCGGGATCGATCTGCACGCTCTGTCCGGCGCAGTGCAACGTCAGCTTCTCGGTTCGCGACGAGCGCGTCCTGCGCGTGCTCGGCCGAGACCACGACGGCGTCGACGACGGCTGGCTCTGCGACAAGGGCCGCTTCGCCTACCAGGCGATCCACGTAGACGAGCGCGTGACCGAGCCGATGATGCGCGACGGCGGCGAGCTGCGCCCGGTCACGTGGGAGCTGGCGATCGAGACGGCCGCCAAGCTGCTCGCTCACGCCGGCGCCAACACCGGGGCGATCGTCGGCGGCGAGACGACCAACGAAGAAGGCGTCCTGCTTACGCACCTGATGCGCGAGGCGCTTGGATCAAACGATCTCGACTCGCGCCCGGGCGGCGCGCTTGAACCCGAACTTCTCCGTGCGCTGAACCAGCCGTCGCTTCAGGCCGCTGTTCCCGACCTTCAGTACGCCCACGCGGTCCTAGTACTCGACTGCGAGCCGGTCGACGACGCACCGATTCTTGACCTCCGCCTGCGCAAGGGCGTGCGCCACCACGACGTCAAGCTGGTTGTCGCTTCAAGCCGGCCTTCGGCGCTGGACCCGCGCGCAGCCCACAGCGCCCGCTTCGCTCCTGGCTGCGGAGAGGCCTTTGCAGCCGCGCTGGCAGCCGAACTTGCCGGCCAGCCTTCCGCCTCGCTGGCTCAGGCAGCAGGGGCCGACCCGGCCGACGTGACCGCGGTCGCCCAGACGCTGAAGGACGCGGGCGACGAGGTAGTGATTCTTTGGGGCGAGCGTCTGACCGGCGGCCCGCGGCGCAACGAGGGAGCTCGCGCGCTGCTGAACCTCGCCGCCCAGCTAGGGATCGACGGGCGCGACTGCGCGGGGCTCCTCGAGATCCCGGCCGGCACCAACTCGCGCGGCCTGCGCGAAGTTGGCGTGCTGCCGAACGCTTCTATCGGACTTGGCGACGCCGCCGTCGCCGGCCGCGACTCGCGCGAGATCGCCGAGGCGCTGGCCGAAGGCGACCTGACGGCCCTGATCCTTCTCCACAGCGACCCGCTGCTCGACCAGCCCGACGGCTCGCTCTGGCGGCGCGCGCTCGGCAAGGCGACGACCGTCGTCGCCCACGCCGCCTTCCTTACGCCCGCCGTCAAGGAGCACGCCAACGTGATCTTCCCGGCCGAGTCTTACGCCGAGAAGGAAGGGACCGTCGTCCATCCCGACAGCCGCGTCCAGCGCCTGCGCCGCTCGATCGCCCGCCAAGGCGAAACGCGCGCTGAGTGGGCCCTGCTGGCGGAGCTTTCGGCGCGGATCGGCAACGACCCCGCCGCACTCACCTGCTCGATGGTCAGCGCCCGCATCTTCGACCAGGTGCCGTTCTACAACGGACTCTCCCTGGACCTGATCGGCGGCGCCGGCATCCGCTGGAGCGAACGCGCCGAGGCAGCCTCGTTCCCGTCCGCGCCCGCCGCTCCTTTTCAGCTGGATGCGCCGCCTGCGGCAGCTTCGCCCAACGGACTGCTGCGCCTCGGAAGCTTCCGCTCGATCTGGGCCTCGCCCGAGGTTGAAGCGTCGCCGGCACTTGCCTTCCTGCATCCGCGTCAGCGGGTCGAGATCGCTCCCGGGGACGCCGAACGGCTTGGGATCAGGCACGGCGAGAACGTCACCGTCGCCTCCAACGGCGATTCGGTAACCGGCCTTGCCGAGGTGCGCGCCGGGGCCCCGGAGGGGACCGTCTTCCTCCAGAACGCAATTCCAGGCGACAGCGCAGCGCAGCTTGAAGGGCCGCTGGTCGAGGTCAGACGATCATGAACCTGAACGCGCCGCTGGCGCTGGTCGGCTACATCGAGCCCTGGTGGATGGTGATCATCAAGAGCGTCGTCTTCGCCTTCATCGGTCTTCAGCTCGTGCCGGTGGTGCTGTTGATGGAACGGAAGATCCTCGGGCGCTTCCAGAACCGCTACGGACCCAACCGCGTCGGCCTTTACGGGTTGATGACGCCGATCGCCGACATCATCAAGCTTCTCAGCAAAGAGCCTTTCCGCCCGCGCACCGCGATTGGCTGGCTCTTCGAGCTGGCGCCGGTGCTTTCGATCATGGCCGCCTTCGGCGCGCTGGCGCTGGTGCCCTACGGCCCGGTCGTTGACATCTTCGGCACGGCAACCGGCCTCTACGGGATCGACGTCAGCATCGGCCCGCTCTATGTCTTCGCGTTCGGCGCGATCTCGTTCTACTCGGTGATGCTGGGCGGCTGGGCATCGGGCTCCAAGTACTCGTTCCTCGGCTCAATGCGCGCCGCAGCGCAGCTGATCAGC
>WLNX01000124.1 GCA_009699565.1 Actinomycetota bacterium
CAATTCGAGGTTGGCGGCGGCCAGATCAGGGTGCGAAGAGAGCAGTCGGAGGTTCTCGACCTCGGTCTCGACCAGAGCGTCCGACGCGTCGACCCTGCCGGCGAGAACCTCATAGAGGTTGGGTGACGTCGTCTTGGGGACACCCAGGCCGACGGTTGCGTTGGCTTGGGAGTCGGCGTCGACCAGAATCGTTGAGAAACCCGCCTCTGCGACGCAGGCGGCGACATTCACGGCGGTAGTCGTCTTACCTACCCCGCCCTTCTGATTCGCAATTGCGTAGATCGTTCCCATCTGCGGTCAAGTTACCGCGCCTGCCGGTCGGAAAAAGCCACCAACCACGGGGCTTTTAGCGATGATGGTTCGGTCCCGAACCATCCCTGCAAACGGCTACCTTTCGGTCAGGGGACGCTTGCGCGCGATGCCAGGACGGCGCGGGTAGCGATCCGGCGTGGCGGCGAGCTTGGTGCTCGTTACGAGCTCCCGCCGATCCGCTCCACGGACCAGGTCCGCCGGCACTTCGACCTCTTCAGGCTCGCTCATCTGCAATTCGGCTGCAGCGAAGGCGCCGTCAGCCCGCTCCTCTTCAGTCAAGTTGCCCTTCCACGCAACGAGTGACCCGCCGACCTGCAGAAGCGGTGCAGCGTACTCCAGGAGAATCGGCATAGCGGCGAGCGCGCGTGAGGTGACAACATCCTGCGCGCGGGCTTCCAGTGCCCAGAGCTCGGCCCGCTGCGCGACTACGACAACGTTCTCAAGAGTCAGTGCCTCCGCGGTCTCGCGCAGGAAATCGGCCTTGCGCTCAGCGCTCTCGACAAGCGTGACCTCAGCGTCAGGAAGCGCGATAGCCAGCACGAGCCCGGGGAATCCTCCTCCAGAGCCGAGATCGGCGATCCGTTCCGCGGCCCGCAACTCCGGTATTGCCAACCCCGCCAGCGAGTCCGCAATGTGAATCTCGGTCGCCTGGTTCGGATCACGGACGTTGGTGAGCGAGCTTGGCCCCGTTAGAACCAACTTCAGCAGCGCATTGAGCTTCTCGGAGCTGCGGCGGGGTATGCCAAAGCGGTCGGTCAACTCGCGGCACCGCTCAGCTACGGTGAGTTCAGGCACTTCTCAGCCTCGATCGAAAGCGTTTCACGTGGAACGCCTAGTGCTTCGCCGCTACGGGATTACCGGAGTAATCACGAGGTATCGGCGTGGTTCGTCGCCCTCGCTGTGAGTCTCAACATCCTCGCGGTCGCGGAGGTGCTGATGAACGATCCGCCGCTCCGCGGCGTTCATTGCAGGCAGGTCGACAGGCTGTTCGTCGCCAATCGCCTTCTCCGCGGCCTCGTCGGCAGACTGCTGGAGCTGCTCGGCCCTCCGCTCGCGATAACCAGCAGCATCGATCTCAACGCGGATCCGCTGACCTTCACTGGCGTCGCGCTGGATTATCCGCGTCGCAAGGTGCTGGATCGCATCGATCGTCTGGCCGTGCTTGCCGATAAAGAGCCCCAGGTCTTCCCCGTGGAGCGTCCCAGTGACCGAGTCGTCGGTCGAGTTGACCTCAATCTCCGCGTCGAGGTCAAGGGTTTCCACGATCTGCTCCAGCAGATCCAATGTCCGCTCTTCGGCTTCTTCGGGCGTGGCCATCAGCTCCTCTTTCCTGAACGCTTCTTCTTCTTCTTGGCTGCCGGCGGCAGCGCAGACGACGACGGTGCTCCAGCAACCGCTGGGGCCGCGGCCTTAAGCCCGTCGGGATCTCCTCCGAGCCAAGGCGGCAGCTGGCCGGTGGCTCTCTTTAAGAAGTACTGCTGGCCAACTGTCCAGAAGTTGGTCGTGATCCAGTAGACGAGCAGGCCGGCAGGGAAGCCCTTGATAAAGAAGACGAAGACGAACGGAAGAGCGATCATGATGATCATCTGATTGCGATCCGACGTGACCGCCATCAGGACACTCGAGAGCAGCTGTGAGCCGACGTAGAGCACCAGCAGCAGAATCAGCACCCAACCGACGGAGGGAGCTGTCAGGTCGGGAATGAAGAGGAACTTCGCCGATCCGGGGTCAACCGCTTGGCAGTAGGTGAGGTCCAGGCCGGTAGGAGGAGACGCCGCTCGTCCGACCGCGAGGATCGCGCTTTCAGGGCCGCAGATGTCGATCTTCAACGGTGCGCGCAGCATGTAGAAGAGGCTGATGAAGACAGGGATCTGCGCCACCAGAGGGAGGCAGGATCCAAACGGATTGACCTTGTTCTCCTGGTAGAACTTCATCATCTCCTGATTGAGGCGCTGCTTGTCGTCCTTGTACTTCGCCTGCAACGCCTTGATCTGCGGAGAGAGGGTCTGCAGCGCCTGCATCGAGCGGAACTGCTTGATGGTCAGCGGTAGCAAGACAATGCGAACCACAACCGTCAACGCGATGATCGCAAGGCCCCAGCCGATTCCGATCGTGTCATGGAAGAAGAGCAGCAGCCACTGAAACACCGAGATGACGGGCGAGAGAATCGTCTCAATGATGTTGGCGGAGATGAAGGGCATGGTTGGTTAGCTGACGTTCGTTGAGTCGGGGGTTGATCGATGTGGGTGGCCAAATAGCCGCTGGTCGGATACCGGGTCGAACCCACCGTGGCTGAACGGGTTGCACCGAAGCAGGCGCCATGACGCAAGTACCAGACCGCGCAGTATGCCGTACTCGGAGATTGACTGCGCGGCGTATGCCGAACAGGTGGGCTCGTACTTGCAACTTCTAGGCAACCCGGGAGAGATGAAGCGCTGGTAGGCGACGATGGGAGCGGCAACAATCTTGCGAACAAGTGACATGTTCAGGCGCCCTGCTTGCCGGCGTCGGCAATCAGCTCCGAGAGCTCACGCTTTACTCCGGCCAAGCCCTCGCGCTCGCACAGCTCTCCTGCATCGGTCCGGGCCACTACGACCACATCGACAGCCGGGTCGAACTGCTCAACAAGTTCATCCACCGCGGTCCGCAGCAGCCGTTTGACCTTGTTGCGCTCGACCGCGCCTCCGACCTTGCGAGAGACGCTTAGCCCCAGCCTGGGGTCTTCCTTGAGCTCTCCGCCACCGTCGCGGGGAAACAGGTGCAGAACGAAATACCGGCCGCCTATCGAGCGGCCTTGGCGATAGACCCGCTCGAAGTCCGCGCTGCGCGACAGCCTTCGCGGCCGCTTGCGTGGAGCACTCGCTGCGGGTTCCACGCTCAGACGGTGAGCCGCTTGCGACCCTTGTCCCGGCGGCGCTTGAGCAGAGCTCGGCCAGCACGGGTACTCATGCGTCCACGGAAGCCGTGAGAGCGGGCGCGCTTGCGTTTCTTTGGCTGATAGGTGCGTTTCATCTGAGAGAGGTCCTGTGGACGAGTGCGCCAGAAGCATAGCCGTCTCGCTCGCAAACCGGATCGCTGCAAAATCGTTTGTCGCCAAATGCGGAGTCCGCTGCAGATCGGCGCGTCCGGGGAGACAACCCTCTGATAGCTTCGCCAGCGACCATCGCGGCGGGCCCGGAAACACTCTGCAGACACCCGCGAGAGCAACCGCAATTGACCAACGCAACCTCACAACAGACATGGAATCGGATCTCCGACGAGCTGAGATCCGCGGTTGGCCCAGCGCTCTTTGACGTCTGGCTGGCGCCGCTCCAACTAGCAAGCATCGACGGCAACAGAATCGTTGTTGAAGCACCGCAGGCGTCCCGTGCGTGGGTCAGCGATCGCTTCGGTGAGGTGCTCAGATCCTCGGCGGAATCGGTGCTCGGCGAGCAAGTTGACCTCCAGGTATCGACGGCCGGCAGTGGCGCCGAAGCTTCGCAAGCTCCGGCGGCCGCAGCTTCGCGAAGCGGAGCGATCAACCCGAAGTACTGCTTTGAGCAGTTTGTGATCGGCAACGGCAACCGCCTTGCCCACGGGGCGGCCCTGGCCGTTGCCGAGAATCCGGGAACCGCCTACAACCCGCTCTTCATCTGTGGCCCTCCCGGGGTGGGCAAGACGCACCTGCTCCACTCGATCGCTGACTACGCACAACGCCACGGCAATGGTGTGAGGGTGCAGCTGACCGGTGCCGAAGCCTTTGCCAATGAATTCGTGGCGGCACTTCGAGGCGGAGACATAAACGCGTTCAAGGCGCGCCACCGCGAGGCGGACATCGTCCTGGTCGACGACGTCCAATTCCTGATGGCCAAGGCAAAGACCGAAGAGGAGTTCTTCCACACCTTCAATGCCCTGCGCGAAGGCGGCGCCCAGATTGTGCTCACCTGCGACCGGCCTCCTAGAGACCTGGATCGTCTGGAAGAGCGGCTGCGGGACCGATTCGACTCCGGTCTTGTCGCCGACATCACTCCCCCTGACATGCCGACACGCATTGCGGTCCTCAAATCCCGCGCCAGCCTTGATCAGGTGGCAATTGGCGATCCGGCAGTGTTGCGACTTATTGCCGAGCGGGTGGACCACAACCTCCGAGCATTGGAGGGAGCTCTCATCCGCGTTGTGGCCTATGCGTCACTCAGCGGCAAAGAGATCTCTGAATCGCTCGCATTGGAGGTTCTGGACGGACTCTTCCCGAAGAAGGCGAACGAAGCTGCTCAGCGCTCTTTCTCTGTGGAAGAGATTCGCGAACAGGCGAGCCGCTACTTCGGCGTCAGTGTGTCCGAGCTCTGTTCAACCAGCCGGGTTGCTGACGTCATGTGGCCCAGGCAGGTAGCGATGTACCTCTGCCGAGAGCACACTTCTGCAAGTCTTTCCACCATCGCCGGCGGATTTGGCGGAAGAGGCCACACCACTGCGTTGAACGCTTGCAAGCGTGTAGAGCAACGGATTGTCAAAGATCAGCGCTCGAGGGAAGAAGTGAACGGCCTGGCGGGAGAACTGTTCAAAACTCCGCCTGCTACCGAGGACGACCGAAGCTGATGAAAGACTTGATCGGTTGTGCACAAGGCTCCGGCAAGATTTTCTGCCTTTTTAGCAGGGAAATCTTGGTTTGTGCACCAGCAAACATGCCTAACTACAACTAGCCCTTTAATAAGGAATCAACCTTGAAGATCTCAACATCAACAACAGAGCTTCTCCACCACCTCCAAACTCTGGCGAGAGTCGCATCTACTCGCAGCGCGATTCAGGCGCTTTCGGGTGTACGGATTCTTGCTGAGGACGGGCAGATCGAGCTGCAGGCCACCGACACCGATCTTTCGATCCGGATTCCATTGGAGGGCGCTGTCGAGACCTCTGGCGCTGTAGTTCTTCCCGCGCGCCTGCTACTCGAAGTAGTTCGCCAGCTTGGCGGTCCCGAAGTCTCACTGGAGCTGAGGGGAGAACAGCAGGATGTGGAAGTTCAGTCCGGTACTGCTCAGTACCACCTCCGCACTCTTCGTCTTGAAGACTTTCCAGAGCTTCCCCAACGTGGCGGAGACACGCAGGTAGCAATGCCGGCGGCAGCCTTCGTAGAGACGATCGCACGCGTCTCTCGTTCTGCCTCTAGAGACGAGACCCGCCCTATCCTCACTGGCGTCCTGGTGTCGG
>WLNX01000125.1 GCA_009699565.1 Actinomycetota bacterium
AGGCCAGGGCGGCTGGCCGCTGAACGTCTTCCTCACCCCCGGGCAGCTCCCATTCTATGGCGGCACATACTTTCCGCCCGAGCCGCGCCCAGGGATGGCGTCGTGGCCGCAGGTACTGACGGCGGTGGCCGAGGCCTGGAACGAGCGCGGCGAAGAGATCGCCGAGCAGGCCGCCGAGGGCGTGGAAAGACTGGCGGGCGCGGCGCGGCTTGAAGCCAGCGAGGACCCGCTCGACGCAGAGCTGCTGGCCGAGGCGCTTGAGCGCCTTGCGCTGCCTTATGACGCGGTCAACGGCGGATGGGGAACGGCGCCGAAGTTTCCGAACGCGAGCGCGATCGAGTTCCTGCTCGCTCGCGGGGAGCCTTCGATGGCGCTTCAGAGCCTGCGCTCGATGGCCTCGGGCGGGATCTTCGATCAGGTTGGCGGCGGCTTCTCGCGCTACAGCGTCGATGCGGCATGGACGGTGCCCCACTTCGAGAAGATGCTTTACGACAACGCGCTACTGGCGCGCGCCTACCTGCACGGCTGGCTGGCGAGCGGCGACGAGCTGCTGCGAAGGACCTGCGAGGAGACGCTGGACTGGGCGCTGCGCGAGATGCTGGCGCCCGATGGCGGCTTCTACAGCGCGCTTGACGCCGACTCCGAAGGGGTCGAGGGCAAGTTCTATGTCTGGTCGCTCGATGAGCTGCGCGGGGCGCTTGGCGACGATGCCGAGACGGCGATCCGCTGGTTTGGCGCCTCTGCTGCGGGCAACTTTGAGGGAACCAACATCCTCGAGTCGCGCGGAGCAGAGCCTGAGCCCGAGCAGCGCGAGCGGATCCGTGCGCGGCTGCTGGAAGTGCGGGCGGAGCGTGTGCGGCCCGGGACCGACGACAAGCGCCTGACAAGCTGGAACGGCCTGATGATCAGCGCGCTGGCGGAGGCCGGAGCGGCTTTTGAGCGCGCCGACTACCTCGAAGCGGCCCGCGATACGGCCGACTTCCTGCTGACGAAGATGCGCGACGAGGACGGCCGACTGCTGCGCACCTACAACCAGGGCGCGGCGAAGCTGCGCGGGTACCTCGAGGATCACGCGATGCTGCTGGAAGGGCTGATCTCGCTTTATGAGGCGACCTTCGAAGAGCGGTGGTACGAGGCAGCCGTCGCCGAGGCGGAGGCGATCCTCAGCGATTTCGCCGATGCCGAGCGGGGCGGCTTCTTCTCAACCGCCAACGATGGCGAGGAGCTGGTGGCCCGTCGCAAGGAGATGGAAGACTCCCCCCTCCCTTCCGGCGCGTCCAGCGCAGCCTTTGGACTGCTGCGACTGGCGCTGCTCAGCGGCGACAACCGTTACCGGGATGCGGCGCCTGGTCACCTGAAGCTGGTGAGGCCGTTCGTGGTGCGCCACCCGCAGGCGTTCGGCCATGCGCTGCAGGCAATCGACCTCTATGTGGGACCGGCCTGCGAGCTGGCGCTGGTGGGAGAGGACACGAGCGAGATGGAACGGCTGGTCCGCAGCCGGCTCAGGCCGAGAATGGTGCTCGCGGGCTGCAGTGGCGAAAGCGACGTGCCGCTGCTGGCGGGCAAGACGGCGCTGGGCGGGACGTCGGCCGCCTACCTGTGCAGGGACTTCGCCTGCGCCGCCCCGTGCGAGACGCTCGAAGCGCTCGCCGAGGCGCTGCCAAGCGGCGCGGACCACTGATTCAGGCCGCGCCCGAGCCGCAGCACTGATCGGTGCCGCCTGCCGAGTGCGTATCTTCGACTGCTCCCCCTTCCCAATTCAACCGGACGGTTCACTCCCTTGAAGAAACTCCTCGCACTCCCAGCAGGTCGCCGCGCGAAGTGGATCGTCGTAGCCGTCTGGGTTGCCGCTCTGGTCATTTTCTCGGCGCTCCAGTTCCCAACGAAGTTTGAAGACGTTCAGAAGAACGACTCAGCCTCTTTCCTGCCTTCGAACGCCGAATCGACCAAGGCGCTGACAGCTGTCAAGACGATTCAGGGCGAAGAGACGGTCGCAATAGTTGCCGTGTACTACCGCGACGGAGGACTGACCCCGGCCGACAAGCTGCTGATTGCCGAGAACCGCAAGGAGCTGAATTCCCTAGACCTCGCCGACACAACACCGTTCGCGAGGGCCGTGCCGTCCGAGAACGGCAATGCGGCGCTGCTGGTCGCGAACATCACCACCAACGGCGACGCCAACACGATCCTCAAACCGGTCGACAAGGTTCGGTCGATTGTCAGCGACCCCAGCGGAGGCATGGAGGTGAAGGTGACCGGATCGGCGGGATTCTCGGCCGATGCGATCAAGATCTTCGAGGGAATCAACGGCACTCTCCTGTTCGCGGCGGTCGCACTCGTCTTCTTCCTGCTGGCGCTCATCTACCGCAGCCCGCTGTTCCTTTGGATACCTCTGCTGACGGTGATCTTCGCCGAGTTTGCGAGCCGCTCGATCGGCTACCTGCTGACCGAGGTCGGGGTGACGATCAACGGCCAGTCCTCGTCGATCATGTCGATCCTCGTGCTGGGAGCGGGCACCGACTACGCGCTGCTGCTGGTCTCCAGATACCGGGAGGAGCTACGCCGCCACGACGACAAACACCTTGCCGCAGCCAACGCGGCTGCAGCGGCCGGCCCGGCGATCATCGCCTCGGCGGTAACCGTGATGCTGGCGCTCTTCTGCCTGACCCTCGCCGAGGTCAACGGCACGGCCGGCCTAGGGCCGCTCGGCGCGCTGGGCGTGGGCGTCGCGATGGTGGCGATGCTGACGCTGCTGCCGGCGCTGCTGGCGATCACCGGCCGGAGGGCCTTCTGGCCGTTCATCCCGCGAGTTGGCGACCTCGGTGCGGACGCCGCCCACGGCAAGTGGCGCCGCTGGGGCGAATGGATCGGCAAGCGGCCACGGGCGATCTGGATCGTCACCGCGCTGCTGCTGGTAGTGATGAGCCTTGGCCTGCTGAACTTCTCGACCGGCCTGACGCAGGGCAACTCGTTCCGCGGAGAGGTTGAGTCGGTCCAAGGGCAGGCGCTGCTTGCGACCTCCTTCCCGGCAGGCGAGAACGCACCGACCGACATCATCGTGCCTGACAAGGCCAAGGCCAAGGCGGTTGCCGCAGCGGTTGCCGCAGTGCCTGGAGTGGCAGCGGTAAGGCCGGCCGGCGTCGGCCCGCCGGGCGTCCAACTAGCCGCCACGCTGAAATACAGCCCATACGCAACTGAGTCGTATGCGCTGATCCCGAAGATTCGTACCGCGGCCAAGCAGGCTGGAGGCCAGCAGGTGCTGGTTGGAGGCCCAACGGCGATCGAGCGGGACCTGCGCGAAGCATCAACGCGTGACACAAAGCTGATCATCCCGATCGTGCTGCTGGTAGTGCTGCTGGTGCTGATCGTGCTGCTGCGCGCCTTCACGGCGCCGGTGCTGCTGATCCTCACCGTGATCCTCTCGTTCGCCGCATCGCTGGGCGTCAGCGCGGTCGTCTACGACGTGATCTTTGGCTTCCCGGGGAGTGATCCGAGCCTGCCGCTGTTCACGTTCGTCTTCCTTGTCGCGTTGGGGATCGACTACAACATCTTCCTGATGGCGCGGGTCCGCGAAGAGACGCTCAAATACGGCACGGAGCGCGGCATGATCCGGGGCCTCGCCGTCACCGGCGGCGTGATCACCTCGGCGGGAATCGTGCTGGCCGGCACTTTCGCCGTGCTCGGCACCCTGCCGCTGATCTTCCTTACCGAGCTTGGATTCGCGATCGCGTTCGGCGTACTCGTCGACACCTTCATCGTTCGATCAACACTGGTGCCGGCGCTGGTGCTCGACATCGGCAAGAAGGTCTGGTGGCCGTCGAAGCTGGCCCACGAAGGAGAGCCCGGCGAGCATGTGCCGGAGGCCGAGCCCGACGTGGAACCCGCCGCCTAGCTGAGCGCTTCGAGCTCGCGCATCTCGGTCTCGTTGAGGCGGATTGCCGCGGCGGCGACGTTCTCCTCAAGGTGAGCGAGCGACGATGTGCCGGGAATCGGGACGATCACCGGAGAGCGGGCAAGCAGCCAGGCGATTGCGATCTGGAAGACGGTGGCGTCGTGCGCGGCCGCGATCGATGCCAGCACACCGTCATCCTTGACGTGGCCTGAAACGAGCGGGAACCACGGAATGAAGGCGATCTCGTGACGCTCGCAGGCCAGCAGCACCTCAAGCGAGCTGCGGTCGGCGATGCTGAAGCGGTTCTGGACGCTGACGACATCAACGATCTCCGACGCGATCTCAAGCTGGAGCGAATCGACATTTGAGATGCCGACGTGCTGGATCTTGCCCTCGCGCTTGAGGTCAGCCAGAGCGCCGACCGATTCGGCGTAGGGAACGTTCGGATCGGGTACGTGAAGCTGGTAGAGCTGGATCGCGTCGACACCGAGGCGCTTGATGCTCCCCTCGCACTGCTCGCGCAGATACTCCGGATTGCCGTTTGGCTCCCACTTGCTGGGGCCGCTGCGCATGAATCCACCCTTGGTGGCGATCACGAGCTCGGCCGGGTAGGGAGAAAGCGCCTCACGGATGTACGTCTCGTTGACCTCCGGCCCATAGGAGTTGGCCGTATCGATGAAGGTGACGCCCAGATCGACGGCGCGGCGCAGAACGTCCAGCGCGTTTGCCTCGTCGTCTGCGGGCCCCCAGACGCCCTCGCCGGTGAGGCGCATCGCGCCGTAGCCGAGGCGACGGACTTCAAGGTCGGGGCCGATTGTGATCATTCCTGCGCGGGCTGCACTGGGCATCGGGATCTCCTTCTACAGAATTGCCAGGTAGCGGTCGAGTTCCCACTGGGAGACGTCCAGCCGGTACTCCTCCCACTCGCGGCGTTTGATTTCAACAAAACGATTGAAGGTGTGCTCGCCAAGCGTGCGCAGCACCAGCTCGGAGGCGGCGGCAATCTCAACTGCTTCGCCGAGGCTCTCAGGGAGCTGCTCAATCCCCATCCGCTGACGATCGTCAGGGGAGAGGTGGTAGAGGTTCTGTTCCATCGGTTCGGGAAGCTCGTAGCCCTTCTCGATTCCTTCGAGGCCGGCCTGCAAAAGCACCGCGAAGGTCAGGTAGGGATTGCAGGCGGGATCGGGACAGCGCAGCTCCATCCGCGTCGCCTGCTCCTTGCCCGGGTGGTACAGCGGAACGCGCACCAGCGCGGAGCGGTTGCGGCGCGACCAGGCGACGTAGACAGGCGCTTCATAGCCGGGAACGAGGCGCTTGTAGGAGTTGACCCACTGGGCGAAGATGGCGCTCATTTCGCGGGCGTGGCGAAGCTGACCGGCGATGAAGGCCTTGCCGATGTCGCTGAGGAAGTACGGGTCGTCGGCGTCGTAGAAGGCGTTGCGGCCGTCCTTGAAGAGCGACAGGTGGGTGTGCATCCCGGAGCCATTCTCGCCAAACAGTGGCTTCGGCATGAAGGTTGCGTGCCAGCCGTACTTCATCGCGTATTCCTTGACCGTGATG
>WLNX01000126.1 GCA_009699565.1 Actinomycetota bacterium
CTGGGGAAGATCCACTTCTGGACGACCTTCATCTTCTTCAACATCACCTTTGCGCCGATGCACCTGATCGGCGTGCAGGGAATGCCACGGAGGGTCTCCGACTACGCGGACCAGTTCGCGACGTGGAACCTGATCATCTCGTTCTCGTCCTTCGTACTTGGCCTCTCGTCACTGGTCTTCCTCTACAACATGATCGTCTCGTGGCGCTCGGGACCCAAGGCGGTTGGCAATCCTTGGAACGCGCTTACCATCGAGTGGCAGGTTTCGTCCCCGCCGCCGATCTTCAATTTCGACGCGATTCCATCTGTCGTTGGCGGCCCTTACGAGTACGGAGTTCCGGGCGCAGTCCACGCCGTCCTCAAGGAAGCGGAGCCTGTTGCCGCGGGCGCCGCTGCAGGCACTTCGGAAGGGGCGCACTGAGCCATGGAAGCTGCATCCATTACTGCCCCGGCCGTGCACGAGGACACCCACCACGGGCCTCCAAAGGCCAACCAGAGCTCGAGCGTCAACTCTGAAGTGCTTGGCATTTTGCTCTTCATCATCTCGGAGCTGATGCTGTTCGGCGCATTCTTTGCCGCCTACTTCTTCATCCGAGTCGTTTCTGCCGACCAGTGGCCCCCAGGCGACGGCCTCCCAGTCGCAGTCGCTGCGACGAACGCTGCTGTCCTGCTCTCGTCCTCTGTGACGATGCACTGGACCGACCTTTCCGCCAAGCGCGGCAACCAGATGGGAATGCGGGTGGGAATCGTCACGACCTTCCTGCTTGGGTGCACCTTCCTCTTCATCCAGATCAACGAGTACCTGCACCTTGGCTTCACCCCGAAGACAAGCGCTTCGGCATCGGTCTTCTTTGGCCTCACCGGACTCCACGGCGCCCACGTCGTCATCGGGCTGCTTCTGCTCTGGATGTCCGCTGTACGGATCTTCAAGGGCAAGGTTGGTCCTGCGAACTACAAGGGCCTCGAAGTCCCTGGCATCTACTGGCACTTCGTAGACGCAATGTGGATCGTCGTCTTCACGACGATCTACATCCTCTAGCAGCGGGCTCCGGTGTCCCCCCTCCCAGCAGAGAACGATGCGGAGGACGCATCCTCCGCTGGTCAGGAGCCGTCGGCAGAAGCCGGTGAATCGGGTGGCGGTGCTCCCGATCGCTCATCGGGACCGCAGGCAGCGTCAGACGGCCGCGAAGTGGCGAGCCGCGAGGACCGGGAGCCTCCGCGCATCCTTGAGCCCGTCAGAACGGAGTCGGGAGCCTTCCGAGCCCTGGTCTGGGTGACAGGAGGCTGTTTGCTGGTGATTGCGCTTACGGTGCTCGTTAGAGCGCTCTAACGGACCGTCAGCTTGCCGACCATGCCGGCTTGGCGATGGCCGGGGACGGAGCAGTAGTAAACGAAGCTTCCGGCCTTGAGGGTGCCCTTGGCCTTTGCGACGCCCTTCTTGATGACCGCAGTCTTGATTGGGGTCCCTTCGATTACGACATTGTGGTCTACCCCTGAAAGGTTGGGCATCTGCAGCTCGACTGGGCCGGGGGAGGCGGTCGCCTTAGTCTGAACGTAGAGAAGCTGACCATTCGGATCGGCTTCGATCGAAAGCACACCGTTCTTCTCCACCGCCGGCTTGCCGCCTCCTGCAGGTGCTACCGCCGTCGCCAGGAGGCCGGTGTCCTTGCCCGGCTTGGAAGCAACGGTGGCGACGTAGGCGGCGACATTCGACGCGTCGCGCCCGGTGACGAGGTTGGCGGGCATGGGGGCGTTGCTGTTCGGGTAGAGGATCTGCCCGTAGACGACGCCTTGGATTCCGTCGTCGCCCCAATTCTCTTGGCGGGCCGAGGCGAATGCTGCGTCAAGGTTGGGGCCCGTGAGGCCCTTGCTGCCGGCGCGAGCGAGGGTGTGGCACGAGCCGCACTTCTGAACGAACAGCTTCTTACCGCTGACAAGGTTGGCAGTCTGCGGCGAGCCGGAGTCATTGGTGCAGCCGGATACGGCCGCGGCTGCGATCAAGGCAGTTGCGAGGCAGAGTGTTTTGCGCGCAGGGCGACTGATTCGAGTTTCGTGCATTGCGCCTAATCCTACCGATAACCGGGGACTACAGACCGCTGGTCGGCGCCTCAACGCTGCTCAATTGCGAGCGACCGGCAGATAGCCGCGAGGCTCGCTAGGATTGCGAAATGGAATCCGGACAGCGCTACCGCCTGAGAGCTCCGTCTTCGGGACGCGAGATTGTGATTGAGGCCCAGCCTGACGTCATCTACCGTGACGAGCAGAGCGGCGAGGTACTTGAGGTCGTGGGCGAAGTCCTTCCGCTGGCTCCTTCGCAGTCGCGGCTGCCGTGGGCGGTTGAGAACCTTCGATTCTGCGATCGGTGCGGGGCGATGGCCCAGCGCGACCTGAACGAGTGCCCCACCTGTGATCGTCGTATGGCGCCTCTCGCCTGACGAGTCGCTACCGTTTTGAATATGCGCAAATCACTAGTTGCTCCTACATGCGCGCTCGCAGTCACATGCGCGCTCGGACTTGCAGCCTGCGGCGGCGACAGCCGTCCGTACGACCAAGTTCCCACCTCCACCCCGGCCTTGGTGCCACCTGCAGACGCGAACGATGTCGCGAGCAGCGCGCCCACGACGACCGGCACCACGACTACTGCCCCCACCGACACCGGCGCCGCGACACCCACCGATACTGGTGGCGGCACCGGCGCTGATACGGGTGGTACCGGAGGCGACACGGGTGGTACCGGAGGCGACACCGGCGGTGGCGACACCGGCGGTGGCACCGGCGGCGGCGGAACGCCGTCCGGCGGCGGCGGCGCTTCACCGAACTGATCCGTCGGTGTTCGCGGCGCACGCGAACACCGTCAAGTTCCAGCGCCCGAGTGCACGAAGGCCCCTCTCGCAGCGACCAACGCTGTGACCTGCGTGAGACCGCTGGCGATGGTTCTTCTCTGCCCTGAGCGAAGGTCGACTCGACGCCCGCGACGTCCCTTGCCTGAAGCTGCGACTACAGCGCGGGAATCAGGGTGACGCTGTAGGTCAGACGCGAGGTCTTATAGCTGCAGTAGTAAGTCGAGAACGACTTGACCGCGAGCTGCTCGTGCGGCGTCAGGTAGTCAGACACACCGCACTGCCCCTTGGCCCGGGAAGCCCTCCAGGCCATCGTGTTGTCGAAGCCGTAGGCAAGGACTGGAGCCCAAGTCGGAACTGTCAGGGCGATGATCTGCCCCTTCTTGACGTAGATCGACTTCAGCAGCGCGAACTGGGCGGTCTTGCCGAAATAAGCCTGAAGCTTGGCGGACTCGCCTTGCTTGACCACGCGGGCGCCCCCACCCTTCACGCGCTGGAGGATCGTGATCTTGGCCTGTGAAACCCCGCCGGCGTTCTTGTCGAACCACTTGCGATCGGTCGAGATCGGCGTTCCGAGCTTGACCGTCCAAGCCACGAGCCGCCCGTTGCGCGGAACGACCATCGGCGAGTGGTTGGTGCCGACTGATGACGGGTACACGGTGGTGCGAGTAACCGCGTTGCACTTCTTCTTGACGCGCGGGCAGGTTGGCTTGACGGTCGAGGGGATATCGCCCATCTCAATCGTCTTCGCGCCCGCGAGCGCGGGAAGAATCATGAGGGCTGCAATGGATGCGGCAACAGGGCCGAAAAGTCGATTACGCATAAGAACCATTCAAGCGCACTGCGCCGCAAAAAGACGCAGTTGGGTCCTCAATCGTGCACTTCTTGCGATACCTAAGGGAAATCTCGGGGACAGGACTGCACGCTTTATGACGCCAGAAAGGCCGTTTCAGGAGCGAAGTGCGGCGGCGCAGGCGGCGATCGAGTCGCTGTCCCCGGCCTCCGGGACCCAGGGCAGCTGCAGGGGATCCCCTTCGTAGCGCGGGATCACGTGCATGTGGAAGTGAAAGACCGTCTGCCAAGCAGCCGGACGGCACGAATTGAGCAGATTGACGCCATCGGCGCCAAGCTTGTCGCGGATCCTCAGCGCCACTTGTCGTGCGAGCGCGGCGGTCTCAGCGAGGTCGCCGGCCGAGATCTCGTAGAGATCGCTGCAATGCACGCGCGGAACCACCAATACGTGCCCTCTGGTGGCGGGATTGATGTCCATAAACGCCACCGCCTGTTCGCTCTGGTCGATGATTTGCGCGTCAATCGTCCCGGCCACAATGGCGCAGAAGAGGCAGTCCGGGTCAGTCTCTGGCATAGCCGACAGCGTAACCTCTAGAGATGGAAACCGTCGACGATCGCCAGTTGGAGGCCCTCGCCCGAGATGCGCTCAGCGAGCTGACCGAGTTCGACAGAGCTTCGGCGTCAGAGGGCGAAAAGCGAGCGGCGTCGATGATCCGTCAATGGCTCGAGGATGACGGTGCAAGCGCATCGGTAGAGCAGGAGCGCGCGCATGGCACCTACTGGTGGCCGCTGGGACTTCTCACAGCGGGAGCAGGTTTAGCAGCGGTGGCGAAGTCACGCCTCGTCAGATTGACTGTGGGCCTCTTCAGCGCCGCAGCGTTGGCAGACGACATCAGCGGGGGGCGCCAATGGTTCCGCCGCGCGCTGCCGCAGCGGTCGACATGGAACGTCGTCGCTGAAGCGGGAGATGCCACCGCCCCAACAACCGTCGTGTTCGTCGCCCACCACGACGCTGCGAATTGGAGCCTGCTCTTCTCGCCGAGACTCCCGGAGTTCTTCGGCGAGCGCTTCCCAGCTCAGCTCGCCCGATCGCAAACGACTCCGCCGATCATGTTCCCGGTCTTCGCAGGCCCTGTGCTGACAGCGATTTCCGGAGCAACCGGCTCTACGCTGCTGCGCCGACTGGGCTGTCTGCTGTCGCTCGGCAGCGCGCTTACATTCGCCGAGATCGGGTCGAGGTCGGTGGTCCCCGGCGCAAACGACAATTTGAGCGGGGTCGCGGTGTTGCTCGGACTGGCGAGGATCTTGCGGGGGTCCCCCGTCTCCGGCGTGCGCGTGCTGCTGGTTTCGACCGGGTCCGAGGAATCCTTCATGGAAGGCATGCGCGGCTTCGCGAGGTCACACTTTGACTCGCTGCCAACGCAGTCGACGCACTTTGTATGCATCGACAGCGTTGGATCGCCGACGCTGATGCAACTTGAGGGAGAGGGGATGTTGAAGATGCGTGATTACCCCCAGCCGCTCAAGGAACTGCTTTCGGACTCGGCCGCGGAGCTCGACATCCCACTGGTCAGAGGTCTCCGGTTCCGCAATGCGACCGATGCACTGATCTCGCTCAAGGCCGGCTATCCGACGGTGATGCTGGGGTCGATCTCGAAATACAAGGCGCCCTCGAACTACCATTGGCCGACCGATACAGCCGAGAACGTCGACTATGGATCGGTTGTTGCGGCGACACGCCTTTGCGAACGGCTGATCGCCAAACTCGCCGCCAGCGGCGCCGGAGCTGACGACTAGAGACCTC
>WLNX01000127.1 GCA_009699565.1 Actinomycetota bacterium
CCAGCGAGTCAGCCTCGAGGTCCTCCTTGAAGCGGGTCTGCTCGTTGATCGTGGCGGGATCGACGTCGAGCTCGTCGGCGAGGTGCCGGCGGATCAGGTCTAGGACGTCGTCACGGGTCATCGGGCGGAAAACTAACCGCGCCCTCGGACGCTCAGTCGGTCTGCTGCGGGCCTTTGCGCCTCAGTGCGCCGCCGCTCTCTAGCGCGGCGTAGGTCTGACCGACAAGGTCGCCGCTGACGGCGCGTGCCGCCAGCAGAATCGCCTGAGAGAACCCGTAGCGGGAAAAGCGCCCGTGCGAGACGACTGCCAGCCGCCGCAGACCGAGCAGATAAGCGCCCCCCGGCCCTTCCGGATCGATCTCGTCGCGGAAGCCGCGCAGGGCAGGTCGCAGCAGCGCCCCGCCAAGCTTGCCGCGGGCCGAACTCGTCGCCGCATCGCGGATCCCTCCGACCACTGCCTGCGAGATCCCCTCCATCAACTTCAGCGAGATGTTGCCGGTGAAGCCGTCGGTGACGACAACGTCGGCCACGCCCTCAGCGATGTCGTTCCCTTCGATGTTCCCGACGAAGTCGAAGTTTGCGTTCCTCGCGGCCGCGAGTTCCTGGCCGGCCTCAATAACCAGCGCGGTTCCGCGGCTCGCCTCGCGGCCGTTCGAGAGCAGCGCTACGCGAGGGCGCTCCTGAGCGAGAACCGTTGTCGCGAGCGCCGCGCCCATATAGGCGAATTGAACGAGGTGTTCGCTGCGCACCTCGACATTGGCGCCGACGTCCAGCATCGTCACCGGGTTGCCGGGAATCGGGATCGGAGTCGCGAGCGCTGGCCTGTAGATGCCGCGGGCCCTGCGAATCTCGAACAGCCCGGCGGCAAGCGTCGCTCCAGTGGCTCCGGCACTCACAAGCGCGTCCGCCTCCCCTTCGGCAACAGCGCGGGCGGCTTGGACGATCGAAGCGTCCGGGGTGGAGCGCGCCGCCCGCGCCGGATCGGCGTCTTTTGCGATCGAGACGGGTGCGTCGATCACCTCGATGCCTTCGACCACCTCGCCGATCTTGTCGGCGGGACCGTAGATGCGGACCGTTACGCCCCTCTCCGCAGCGATCGCTGCGCCCGCCGCAACCTCGGCTGGACCCAGGTCCGCCCCGTTCGCGTCAACCGCGACGGTGACGCCCATCGGCGCTACTGGTCGAGCTTGGCCGGGGAGATGACTGCGCGGCCGCCGTACGTGCCGCAGCTGGAGCAGACGCGGTGTGCGAGGCGCGGTGCTCCGCACTCCGGGCAGCCTCCGCCGGTGGGCGCAGCAATTCCGTGCTGTGCGCGGCGCTTAGCGGTGCGGCTGTGTGATTGATGCTGCTTAGGGACGGCCATTAGGAGAACAAAGATAGCGAACGCTGCAGGCAGGCCGCGTTCAGTCGAACTTCAATTCGTCGAGCTTCGACCAGCGCGGATCCTTGTCGGCCTCGTGCTCGTGGCCAGGATCGGCGTTCAGATCGATCCCGCAGCGAGGGCAAAGCCCGAGGCACTGCGGCCTGCAGATCACCTGCGTTGGGAGTGCCAGCGCGAGCGAATCATGGGCCCATTGGTTGAGCGCAACTTCGGTGCCATTGATGTACGGGCTGTCCAACTCTTCCCCGCCGTCAACCTGATCGACCTCCCGCACCTCTACGGCAATCGTCCGCTCCGCGGGTCCTAGGCAGCGCATGCAGGTGCCGCGCATCGTCGTTTCAAAGGCCAGCTTCAGCGACCATCCGCCGTTGTTCATTCGGGTTACGTCAACTACAACCGGACAGGGCTGCGGCTCCGGCCGATAGGGCTCGCCGGCAAATTCGAATTCACCGAGTTCGGCTTCCAGTTCCAGCCGCTTGCCCTCAACCGGGCTGAGGCCAAGGATCGAAAGGTCGAAGCTCTCGGAGTCGCTCGCCATTGTCCTAGTCGGCCGCCAGCTCGCGGCGGACCACCTTGCCGGTTGCATTTCGTGGAAGTTCGTCGATGAACAGGACTTCGCGCGGGACCTTGTAGCGGGCGAGCCTCTCGCGAACCAGCTCCTGCAGCTCGGCCTCGTCGGGGGCTCCAGCCGAAGCGCAGACGACGTAGGCGCGCAGGCGCTGACCCCAATCGTCGTCGGCCACTCCGATGACGGCAGCTTCGGTTACCCCGGGGTGGTCGGCGATCAGGTCTTCGACCTCGCGCGGAAAGACATTCTCCCCGCCGGAGACGATCATCTCGTCGTCGCGTCCGTCGATGAAGAGCCGACCGGCATGATCGAAGTGCCCGACGTCGCCCGTCGCCATCAGACCCGAGATCTGCTGCTTGGTTTCGCCGCCGGTGTAGCCGTCAAAGCCAAGGCCGTTGCCGACGAAGATCCTTCCCGTAACTCCCAATCCCGTCACCGGCAGGTCTTGATCGTCGAAGAGACGGACGGTCGTTCCATGAGGCGGTACGCCCGCCGTCCCCGGGGCTGCGCGCAGGTCGGACGGGCCGGCAACGGTTGCCCAAGCAACCTCCGTTGATCCGTAGAGGTTGTAAAGCGTGTCGCCGAAGCGATCCATCGCCCGGATCGCCAGCTCGCCCGGGAGGGCACTACCGCTGGCGGCGATGATTCTCAGCCTTGACAGGTCCACCCCGGCCAGCGCCGCTTCCGGGAGATCAACCATCCGTTGGAGCATCACCGGGACGACAACCAGCGCAGTCGCACCGTGGCGGGCCGCAGCCGCGAGCGATTCGCCAGGATCAAATCCACGCTGCAGGACGATCGTCGAACCGAGCATCAGCGCCATAGAGAAATGCGCCATCCCCCAGGAGTGGAAGAGCGGAGGGGCGATCAGAGTCGTCTCCCCAGCCTTGAGTGGAATTGCTGCGAGCAGTGACGCGGCCGGGACGAGCGAACTGGGCTGCTCGCGCTGCGCGCCCTTCGGCGTCCCCGTCGTTCCACTGGTGAGAATAATTATCCGCCCTGGCGACGGCGGCGGGGAAAGCGGCTCTGTTATCTGGCCGCTGCGGAGCTGGTCGAGGGTTCGCGCCTGCGTCCCTGCTTCATCCGGTTCGTCCGTCCATGCAACAAACTTCTTGCGGCTCTCAGCGGCCGGCGCGACGACCTCTGCAAACTCGTCGTCGTAGACGATCGCGACCGGCGCCTCTCGATCGCAGACGTCGCTCACCTGCGGCGAGGCGAACATCGTGTTGAGAAAGATCAGATCGGCGCCGATTCGGTCGGCCGCAATTGTGGTCTCGACGAAGTGCCGGTGGTTGCGCGCCATCACGGCGATTCCGTCGCCGTTACCGATTCCCTCCGAGATGAAACCGCGCGCGAGAGCATTTGCCCGGCTGTCGATCTGAGCGAAGGTGAGAGCCCCGTCGTCGTCGATCAGTGCGATCGAGTCCGGGCGCCTGATCGCAGCGCTTGCGTAGCCACCGGCGATCGACGTGCCCCAGCTGCGCAGTGCGTCAATCGACTTGGCCAAACGCAGAGGATTCTCGGGGCGCAGCATGCCGGCTCCGGCAAAGGTACGCAGAACAAACCGCGCTTCTTCCACTCGCTGACGCATTGCGGCAAGGGTACCGCGGCAGTTTCCACGGGGGCGCGAGCGGAGCCAGTCGGCTGTCCGTCAGAAGAGGAGCGTACGGTGCGACCTGATGAACGTGGAACCTCTGCCCCAGATAACTCCCGACCATGTGAAGCTCCTCGATGACGAGCTGCTGATCGACGGACTCACGGTCACAGATGCCGCAAGCGTCACGCTTGCGCGCCAGCGGGCCGCAGCCGGCGAGAGCCTCGATGAACTGGTCAGGCAGGCGATCGAGATCGGCTCACGCATTCTTGAGCGCGAGCAGACAGCCTCCGACACCGAGTTCGTGAAGGCCGAATTTGAGAAGCAGGCGCGCGAGGTTCAGATCCAATTCACAGAGAACGCACAGCAGGTGACAGACGGCTTCAAGCAGCGGATCGATGAAACCTTTGACGCCGACTCGGGCCTGCTCCCTAAGCTGCTCGAGCAGCACTTCGGCGTCAACTCCAACAGCGCCGTGCAGAATCAGGTCAAGGTCATCGTCGAAGAGATGCTCAGGACCCACAAGGAGGCCCTAGCGAAGCAGTTCACCGCCGACGACGAGAGCAACCCGCTGGCGCAGTTTCAGAAGTTGACAACCACGACGATCAAGCAGGCTTCCGACGCGCAGGCAGCGCAACTGATTGAGATGAATCGCGCGCTTGCCGAGATGCAAAAGGCGCTCGCGCTAACCGAGGGGCTTGAGGAAGGGGCTGAGGCGCTGGCCGAGGCGGAGGCTAGTGGCACTCGGAAGGGCCGCGACTACGAGGAGCGCGTTGCCGATGCAATCGAGCTGATCGCACGCGGCCGCGGAGACCTCGCCGAAGCGGTTGGCGAAAAGGTCGAAGGCGGCGGTAAGAAGGGCGACGTCGTGGTTGAGATCGGCGCGCAGGACGGACCGGCCCGAGGTCGGATCGCCTTCGAAGCAAAGAACTCGCGCCTTGGCCGCCCGGAAGCGATCCGGACCCTGGACGCCGCCCGCGAACAGCGCAGCGCCGCCTACGCCGTTCTCGTCGTTCCCCGTGACGAACTGGCGCCGGCGAACTTTCCGCCGCTCGAAGAGCTGCACGGCAACAAGATCGTCGTTACCTACGACCCGGACATCGATCTGCCAATCGTGCTCGAGACCGGCTACGCACTCGCCCGCGCGAGAATCCTGATGGCAGGTTCGAGCGGCGACGAGATCGACGGAGTCGCTCTCTCGCAGGCGACCGAGCGGGCGTTGGACATGCTCAAGCAGGTAACCGGCATCAAGCGCTCGCTGACGGTTGCCAGCAAAGACATCGTGAAAGCATCCGAGAACATCGAAGCAATGGCCGGCTCGATCAGGGACCAGCTAAACGAAATCGCCGAGCTGACAAGCCCCGGCCTGAAGGAAGACGAAACCTAGGCGCTACTAGCGCTCGCCGTCGGGCGCGTCGTCGTCCGCTCCGGCGAGACGATCGCGGCCGCGCTGTACGGCTGAGATGAACTTCGAAAGGTTGGTCTCCAGCGTCCCGAGGATCTCGTCGGCGTAGTCCTCAGCGCCAAGGCGAATCTCGCGCTCGCGAATCTTCGCCTCCTCGAGGATGTCCTCCGAGGCGCGCTCTGCTTCCCGCGTCACTGCCTCCTGAGCGATCAGCTGCGTCTGCTTCTCGTGGCCTTCCTTGATCACACGCTCCGCCTCGCGCTTGGCCTCGGCCAGCATCTCTTGGCGCTCCTTGACGATCCAGCGCGCCTGCTTGATCTCCTCGGGGATCGTCGCACGCATCTGATCGAGGATGTCGTAGATCTCCTCTTTGTCCACGCGTACCTGGTCGGTGAGTGGCACCGGCTTGGCGTTGTGAATCAGGTCATCAAGCTTGTCGATTAGTACGAGAACGTCCATAACAACTGGCCTTTC
>WLNX01000128.1 GCA_009699565.1 Actinomycetota bacterium
GCACTGGCCGGAGGATCAGGAGTGGCTCGATGCGCTCACGCCGAATGACGCCGCACTGCGGGCCACAGGGGTTGAGTTCACAAGGGCGTTCACGGCAACCGCGATGTGCTCTCCGAGCCGCGCCTCTTTCCTGACCGGCACATACCCGTCGCGCCACGGCGTCACGCTGACTCTGACCGAAGGCACTCTCTGGCCCGAGCGCGCGCACACACGCAGCTCGTTGCCGCTGGCCCTAAAGGCCGTCAGCGACGGCGCCGTCAGCAGGGCAAGGATGCTGAAGAGCTCGCTGCGCAGCGTCTTCAAGCTTGGGCCAAAGTCGGGCAACGAGCCTGAACTGCCGCCCGGGATTGAGACCCTCGCGACGATGCTCGGGCGCAGCGGCTACCACGTCGCGCTGCGCGGCAAGTGGCATCTGAGCAAGCCGGCGAACGGCACCAGTTGGACCGCCGACGACGGCGAGCGAATCGAGCGCGACTACGGCTTCAAGGGCTGGGAGCCGCCGGATGCCGGCGGCGACGTCGAGCCCGGCAACTTTGGCGGCGGCGAGGGAGGTCCCGCCAACGGCGGCTGGGACGCCGTCTACATGAGCCAAGTTGAAAGGTTCCTCGCCCAGGAGAACCTGCCGGAGCCGTTCTGCCTTGTCGTCTCGCTGATCAACCCGCATGACGTTCTTGCCTATCCGTCAACCTTCCGCGAGGGCGGCTACCGGCGCGAAGACTTTGCAGATCTCGACATTCCGCTGCCTTCGACGATCGACGAGACGCTCGCCAACAAGCCCGCCGTTCAGGCAATGGCGCTGATCGGCATGTCGGCCTACCTTGGGCCGCTCGTCAATCGCGATGAACAGCGCGACTACGTCAACTTCTACGCCCACCTGCAGCGAGTCGTCGACCGTCAGGTCGGGCGGCTTCTTGACGCGCTTGGCGATGTCGAAGATCCGAAGTCGCTGCGCTCGCGGACCGTCATCGCACGGACTTCGGATCACGGCGACATGGGGCTCTCCCACGGCGGGGCACGCCAGAAGATTTTCAACGCATATGAGGAGACGATCCGCGTTCCGCTTGTCGTCTCAAACCCGGTCTGCTTTCCAAAGGCGGCCAAGACCGACACGCTGGCTTCGCTGATCGACCTGGTCCCAACCTTCCTCGCGATTGGCGGCGCGAAAGCCGAGAGCCAACTTGACGGCTGTGATCTGACGCCGGTGCTCGCGAGTTTTGCGCGGCCGAGCGAGAAGGCGATCGAGAAGGCCGGCGTCGACTTTGGCCCGCTCGTCGACGGTGACGCCGGCGTAGACGAGGTTCGCGACCACATCCTCTTTACCTACGACGACCACCAGTCCGGGACCGCCCTCCAGAACGGCGCAGGGCAACCGAACCGCGTGCGCTGCGTGCGCGACGCGCGCTGGAAGTACGCCGTCTACCTAGACCCGGACGGGGTGAAGTCGCCGGAGTATGAGCTTTACGACCTCAAGAGAGACCCCGACGAGGCGTTCAATCTGGTTGACACGCGCAGCGGCCGGCCGCGCTCTCCGCGCGCTGCACGTGAGCAGCCGAGGCTGGCGGCGCTGCTCGCCGAGGCCTGCGAAGAGACCGGCATGACCTCGCCGACGATCCCCGTCGCCGTCTGACCTCGGCGCTCGGGGCTAATCTGCTCGGCGTGGACCTGATCATCGACGAGGCGCCGCTCGCGCCGCTGACGACGCTGCGGATCGGCGGACCTGCGAAACGGCTCTGGACGGTGGAAACCGAACCCGAATTCGTAGCCGCGGTCGAACAGCTCGACCGCGACGGGACTCCGTTCTTCGTGCTTGCGGGCGGCAGCAACGTCGTGGTCGCCGACGAGGGCTTTGACGGCGTTGTGCTGCACCCGGTCTTTGAAGGAGCGGACCACCAGCGCCGCGACGACGGCTCCGTCGCAATCGAAGCGACCGCCGGCGCGGTTTGGGACCTTCTGGTTGAGGCGCTGGTCGATGCCGGCCTTAGCGGCGTGGAGTGCCTGGCAGGAATACCTGGATCTGTTGGCGCGACGCCGATCCAGAACGTCGGCGCCTACGGTCAGGAAGTCGCACAGACGATCGAAGCCGTGCGCGTCTACAACCGCGACTCGAAGCAGGTTGAGGAGCTTGCCGGCGACCGCTGCGGCTTTGGCTATCGCTCGAGCAGGCTGAAGGGGGACGCCAGCCTGATTGTTCTCGGCGTCCGCTTTCTGCTCGAGCAGTCGCCTCTGAGCGCGCCGATCGCATACCGCGAACTGGCGGAGAAGCTGGGCGTGGCGGTGGGAGAGCGCGCTGACTCGGCGGATGCTCGCGCAGCAGTGCTTGAGCTGCGCGGCTCGAAGGGGATGGTGCTCGACGAGCATGATCACGACACTTGGAGCGCGGGGTCGTTCTTCACCAACCCGCTGCTTGACGGTGGGCAGTTCGCGGTGCTTGAAGAGCGCGTCGCCGAGCACTGCGGTGGCGAAAGCAGGGCTCCGCGCTTCGATGCGCCGGACGGAAAGCTGAAGACGTCGGCCGCGTGGCTGATTGAGCAGGCCGGCTTCGCCAAGGGCGACAGTCGCGGTCAGGTCGGACTCTCCTCAAAGCACACACTGGCGCTAACCAACCTCGGAGGGGCAACAGCAGCCGAGCTGATTGCCTTCGCGCACGAGATCGCCACGCGGGTTGAGGAGCTGTTCGCTGTAGAGCTGAGGCCTGAACCGGCGCTGCTCGGCCTCGAGTGGTGAAGGCCTAGTTGCCGCTTTCGTTCTCGTCGCGGGCCGTGACGCGAGCCAGGTTTACCTCTTCACCGTCCTTGGTGTCCGGGTAGACCACGTAGGCCAGGGGCGCGCCGCCGAACCAGGTCGCGTTCTCGCCGTCGCCAACGAAGATCCCCGGGCGAGCGCTGCCGTCCGCCTGCTGAACCCAAACCGCTTCGCCTTCTTTGAATAGAGCCATTCGTGGATCTTACGGATCGCGCCGATCGGCGCGCTGCGCGTAGGCGGCGGGCGTGGGATGGCAGCACTCTTGAAAACCCTTTAGTCTCACGCTCAATGATCTTTGCGGTTGGAGTCGACCACGCGGGAGCACCTCTGCACGAGGTGATAACCGCGACCCTGATTGAACTCGGTCACGTTGTCGTGGACCTTGGTCAATGCGACGACTACCCCGACATGGCTCTGCAGATGGGTCAGGTCATTGACTCCGGAGAAGCCGAGCGGGGCGTGCTCGCCTGCGGCTCCGGCGCCGGAATCGCCGTTGCCGCCTCGAAGCTTCCGGGAATCCGCGCGCAGACGATTCATGACACCTACACCGCTCACCAGGCGGTCGAGCACGACGCCGTCAATGTGCTCTGCGTCGGCGGCCGGGTGATCGGAACTGAAGTCGCACGTGAACTGGTGGCGACCTTTGCTGAAGCGCAAGTCAGCGACGAGCCCCGCCACCTGAGGCGCCGCGCGAAGGTCGATCTGATGGAACTTGAAGGACTCAACGCCAAATTCGAAGGAGAAAGTTAATGCAAATCGGAATGATCGGCCTCGGCCGGATGGGTGCCAACATGGTCGAGCGACTGATGCTCGACGGTCACGATTGCGTCGTCTTTGATCCCAACAAGGACGCCGTCGACGCTCTCGTCGCCACGGGCGCCACCGGAGCCGACTCGGCTGCCGACATGGCCTCCAAGCTCAGTGCCCCCCGCGCGATCTGGCTGATGGTTCCGGCAGGGATCGTCGATCCGGTACTGGCCGAAGCGGTCGACGCGCTTGACGCGGGCGATCTCGTCATTGACGGCGGAAACAGCTATTACATCGACGACCGTCGCCGTGCAGCGGAGTTGAAGGAAAAAGGCCTCCACTACGTCGACTGCGGTGTGAGCGGCGGGGTTTGGGGACTGACCGAGGGCTACGGCCTGATGGCTGGTGGTACCGACGAAGCGATCGCGATGATTGCGCCGGTGCTCCAGTCGCTGGCTCCGGGTGTTGACTCGGCCCCCCGCACTCCGGGCCGCACCGGTGACCCGACACCAGCAGAAGAAGGCTGGCTGCACTGCGGCCCGTCAGGTGCCGGCCACTTCGTGAAGATGGTCCACAACGGCATTGAGTACGGGCTGATGGCCTCGTACGCGGAGGGTCTCAACATCCTCAAGCACGCCAACGTTGGCTCTGGAACCCAGGAGGTCGACGCCGAGACGACGCCGCTTCGCAACCCCGAGCAGTACCAGTACGACCTCAACCTGCCCGACGTCGCCGAGGTTTGGCGCCGCGGCACGGTGATCCGTAGCTGGCTGCTTGACCTGATCGCCGACGCACTTGCCGCCGACCATGACCTGAGCGGCTTCGCAGGCCGCGTTTCGGACTCCGGCGAAGGCCGCTGGACTGCGCTTGCCGCGATCGACACCGGTACTCCGGCGCCGGTCCTGACGACGGCGCTCTACGAACGCTTCACCAGCCGCGGCGAGGCCGACTACGCAAACCGACTGCTGTCGGCGATGCGCAACGAATTCGGCGGCCATGACGAGAAGCCGGCAGGGAGCAAGTAGTGGCAAAGCCAAAGAAGGGCGACGCGCTGGTTGTATTCGGCGCCACCGGCGACCTCGCCTACAAGCAGATCTTCCCTGCCCTGCAGCGGATGATCATCGACGGCGAACTCAACGTGCCCGTGATTGGCGTGGCACGCGAGGGCGGCCACGTGGACCTGCTTCGCCAGCGCGCCAAGGAGAGCCTTGAAGCCAGCGCGGACGGCCTCAACAAGGCGGCTTTCAAGAAGCTCAGCGGGCTGCTGCGATACGCCGGCGGCGAGTACGCCGAGCACAAGACCTTCCTTGAGCTCAAGGATCAGCTTGGCGGCGCCAAGCGTCCGGTTCACTACCTGGCGATCCCGCCGTCGCTCTTCGGTCCGGTCGTCGGGCACCTCGGTGACGTCGGGCTTGCCGACGAGGCCCGGGTCGTTGTCGAGAAGCCTTTCGGCCGCGACCTCGCATCTGCGAAGAAGCTGAACGACGACCTTCACGCCGTCTTCCCCGAGGAGCGGATCTTCCGCATCGACCATTTCCTGGGCAAGACCCCGGTCGAGAACATCCTCTTCTTCCGCTTCGCCAATGCATTCCTCGAGCCGATCTGGAACCGCGACCACGTTCGTCAGATTCAGATCACGATGGCCGAGGACTTTGGCGTTCAGACGCGCGGAGGTTTCTATGACGCCGTCGGCGCGATTCGCGACGTGATCGAGAACCATCTCTTCCAAGTGCTGACGCTGGTCGCGATGGATCCGTTCAGCGGTCACGGCGAGGCTGCGCTGCGCGACGAAAAGGCGCGCTTCCTGCGCGGGGTCAGGACACTTCGCAAGGGCGACGTGGTCCGCGGCCAGTACAGCGGCTACCGAACCACGAAGGGCGTCAATCCCAAGTCCACGGTTGAGACCTACGCCGC
>WLNX01000129.1 GCA_009699565.1 Actinomycetota bacterium
CAAACGCAGCCACGTTGGGTCCGAGGATGAACTGGCCGGCTGCCGAAACTTCGAGCAACGCGGAGTTGATCGAATCGCGCAGCGGCTCGATCGCGGTCGTCGGGTCAAAGAGCGGGACATTCATTCTGCCCCCAACGCTACCCTCTCGACCGGTGACGCTCTCCTCCCTTCTCGTCCTCGCGGCGATCACCGACAAACTCGCCGACTGGGCAACCGGTGTAGTTGGCGACCTCGGACTGAAGGGAATCTTTGTCCTGATGACTCTGGAGAGCATGTGCATCCCGATCCCGTCGGAGCCAACGATGCTGTTCGCCGGATTCAACGTGGACCAAGGCACGTACTCCTTCATCGCTGTTGTCAGTGTTGGCGTGGCAGCCAATGTGCTCGGCTCATGGATTGCCTACGGCTTCGGTCGGTTCGGACGACTGGAGCTGATCGAACGCCACGGCAAGTGGCTTCACATCACGCCCGCAAGGATGGACCAGGCCGACCGCTGGTTCGAGGCCTACGGAGGCTGGGCGGTCTTCTTCTCGAGGATGCTGCCGATCGTAAGGACCTTCATCTCGCTGCCGGCGGGAGTGGCGAAGATGCCCTTCGGCCGCTTCACGCTTTACACGCTGCTCGGCTGCATCCCCTGGATGGCCGGACTCACCTTCCTAGGGATGACGGTTGACTCGAAGTGGGAAGAGTGGAAGGGCTACCTCCACTACATCGACTACCTCGTCGCGGTGTTGATCATCGCCGGAGCCGTCTACCTCTTCATTCGCTGGCGCCGCAGCGGCGGCAGTGCCGATGTCAGCGCCGGTTAGAGAAGCCCTCCCGCTCCGCCACGCGCTGGCGCTGGGGTTGCTGCACGGTCCTGCCGAACTGCTGCCGATCTCCTCGTCAGGCCACACGACTCTCGTCCCCTGGCTGCTCGGGTGGCCTTACCCACAGCTCGACCCGGCGCTGCGTAAGAGCTTTGAGGTGGCCCTCCACGCGGGAACAGCCGCAGGCCTGCTGATCGCGCTGCGCCGCGAGGTAGCCGAGGCCGCCGGCGGGCTTGATCGCAGGCGCGCGGTGCTGATCGCCGGATCATTCCTGCCTCCCGCCCTGATCGGCTACGCGCTTGAAGGGCCGATCGAGCGGAGGCTTGGAACGCCGGCATCGATCGCCGCCGGGCTGCTGGTCGGCTCGGTTGCGATGGCGCTCAGCGACGGGCTCTCGCCGCAGCGGCGGGCACGCGAGGATGCGGGGCCGCTCGATGCACTGCTGCTGGGACTGGCGCAGGCCACGGCGCTGATGCCGGGCACTTCGCGCGGAGGGATGACACTCAGCGCAATGAGGGCGAGGGGCTTCACTCGCCCCGCGGCCAGCGCTCTCTCGCGTCACGTCGCGCTGCCGGTGATTGTTGGAGCCAGCGTGCTCAAGGGGACGAGGTTGGCGCAGCGCGGAGTTCCCCCCGGAGCCGGTCCAAGGCTGCTTCTCGGGGCGGCGGCATCGGCGGCATCGACGCTGATCGCAGCACGGCTTGTGCCGGTCGAACGGGTCGGCCCGCTGCTGCCCTATGCCGCCTACCGCAGCGGCCTCGCGGCGATCACTCTGCGCCGCCTGCGAAGATCGCAGACATGAGCGATGCCTACGCCGCAGCGGGCGTGGATACAGACCAGTCGGACCGCGCCGTCAGCGCGCTCGTTGACGTGCTCCGAGGCATCGACCTCGGACGCCCTTCGCGCTCCGTCGTGCGCTCGGGCCACTACGCGAGCGTCCTCAAGATCAGCGACGAGACAGCGATTGCAATGTCAAGCGACGGAGTCGGTTCAAAGCTCGTCCTTGCGGAGCAGGCGAACCGCCTGGAGACCGTTGGAATCGACTGCATCGCGATGAACGTCAACGACATCATCTGCGTCGGCGCGGAGCCGCTTGCGATGCTCGACTACATCGCGGTTGAGCAGGCCGATGCGACAGCGCTGGCTCGAATCGGAGAAGGGCTCAAGGTCGGAGCAGAGCAGGCCGGGATCGAGATTCCCGGCGGCGAGGTGGCCGTCCTTCCGGAGCTGATCAGAGGTCACCCCTCGCCTCACGGCTTTGACCTCTGCGGGACCGCGATCGGGACCGTCGACCCTCGCGCGATGATCCTTGGAGAGAAGATCGAGGTTGGCGACGCACTGATTGGACTGCCGTCAAGCGGTGCTCATTCCAACGGCTACACGCTGGCCCGCCGGGTTCTGGTCGAAGACGGTCCGGGCCTCGAGGCAACCCCCGAGCTGCTCGGCGGCGCAACGGTTGCCGACGCGCTGCTGGCCCCTACGACGATCTATGTGAAGGCGGTCCTCGATCTGATCTCGAACGGCCCGGCAGTCCATGGGCTCGCACACATCACCGGCGGCGGGCTCACAAACCTGCGGCGCCTCGCGCCCGGGCGCGTCGGCTACGAGATCAGCGCGCCGCTTGCAGTCCCGCCGGTGCTGCAACTGATCGGCGAGCTCGGCAATGTGCCGGCGGCGGAGATGTGGGAGGTCTTCAACATGGGCTGCGGTTTTGTTGTCGTGGTTCCCGAAGCAGCGGCCGACGACGCCGTCTCAATCCTTGCCGCCCACCATCCCGGCGCGGCGCGTGTTGGAAGCGTCACCGCCGATGCAGACAGGACCGTCGGACCGGGCGGCATCGTGGTCGGCGCCGAATAGCCGCCACCCGATGACAGTGAATCTTCCGCACCTCTCCACCCTCCCCACGAAGCCGGGTCGCAGGCTGTGAGCACACCGGTCGGCACAGTTCTGGGAGATCGCTACCAAATAGACGAGGCGATTGGGCGCGGCGGAAACTCGACGGTCTACCGGGCGCACGACCTAACCCTGGAGCGCTGGGTGGCAATCAAGATGATGCACCGCGAGGTTGCCCGCGAGAGCGAGCAACTGGAGCGGTTTCGGCGCGAAGCGAAGTCGGTCGCGAAAATCTCGTCGCCCTACGTCGTCGGAGTTATCGACGCCGACGAGCAGGATCAGACCCCTTACATCGTGCTCGAGTACATCGATGGGCCCAACCTCAAGCAGCGGATCCGCGAAGTCAAGCGGCTCGACATCCCCGAGGCGATTGCCTTCGCGATTGAGATTGCGCGCGGGCTGGAAGCGGCTCACGAGCGGCAGATAGTCCACCGCGACGTCAAGCCGCAGAACGTCCTGCTGGACGAGGACGGCGCCGCACGGGTGACCGACTTTGGCATCGCACGCCAGCTCAACGACGAATCGCTGACCGCCGACGGGCGCGTGCTTGGAACCACCGACTACGTCAGCCCGGAGCAGGCGCTGGGCCACGATGTGACGCCGCAGTCCGACCTCTATTCGCTGGGCGTTGTGCTGTTCGAGATGCTGACGGGGGACGTGCCCTTCCACGGTGAGAACCAGGTCGCCGTGGCGATGTGCCATGTGCGCAACGAACTTCCCGACGTCAGGGCAATGCGCCCCGAGATCTCATCGGTGCTGGCCTCGGTCGTTGACATGGCCACCTCGAAGGATCTCGGCGTGCGCTACCTGACGGCGGCCGAGATGATCGCCGACCTCGAGCAGGCGATGGCGGTTGAGACCGCCCGCTCGGGCCACATAACCGGGGAGGCAACCGCCGTCTTCGAATCGCTCCCGGCCGAGACGAGGCGTCGCGTCGCGGTCAAGATGACGCACCCCTGGCGCTGGCTTGCGGCGATTGCCCTTGGTGCGGTGATCGCAGTTGGAGCCTTCGCCTTCGTGGCAAACCAGGCACAGAGAGGAACGGGAACCGAGAACGCGCTCTCTGGCAGCGATCTGACAGCGGTCTCGCTGCGGGCAAGCGCAGCGCAGGCCTATGACCCTGCGGGCGACGGGACCGAACATGACGACCAGGCGGCGTTCGCCGTGGACCGCAGCCCCTCGACGATCTGGTCGACCGAGGATTACCTCAACGGCAACCTCGCCAAGGACGGGGTCGGGATCGCTGTTGACACCAGGCCCGCGCTCAACGCGCGCGCGATCGACGTCGTCAGTCCAACCCCTGGCTGGTCGGCACGGATCTACGGAGCCAACACTGCAGCGATCCCGAGCGCGATCACCGACCCTCAGTGGAAAGAGGTAGGCAGCATCCCCAAGGCCAGCACCCGCACCCGGGCACGGCTGAACACGATGGGACAATCGTTCCGCTGGTACCTCGTCTGGATAGACCGATTCGCCGTCGGCCAGAGCAGCGTCGAAGTGAGCGAGATCTTCCTCTACCGCTAGAAGCGGTAGTCGCTCTGTTCGCTGCGCCGGCGCAGCGCTATCTGAAGCAGCCGTTCGCAGAGCTCGGGGTACTCGAGGCCGCTTTCCTGCCACAGGCGCGCATAGACACTGGTCGAGGTGAATCCGGGCATCGTGTTGAGCTCGTTGAGCAGCACCTGCTCGCCGTTCACGAAGAAGTCGGCCCGGGCGAGACCGCTGCAGCCAGCCTGCTCGAATGCACGGAGAGCCAGTTCGCGCAGCTTGGCCAGCGCCGATTCGGAGATTCGCGCAGGGACGACGAGATCCATTCCGCCGGGTGTGTACTTGGCCTCGTAGTCGTACCAGCCGCCAGGAGATGCGCTGCGCAGGACGACAATCTCGCCTGCGACGCTGACCTCGGCGTGCGACTCGTCGCCCAGCACCGAACACTCGACCTCAATCCCTTCCGCGGCGGCCTCGACAATCACTCGCGGGTCGTAGCGGAAGGCCTCCTCGAGCGCCTGGGGAAGCCCGGCTGCATCGGCTACACGCACGATCCCAACCGATGAGCCAAGGCGGGCAGGCTTGACGAAGATCGGCATGCCGAGCGCCTCTATCGCGGCAAGCTGCGCGGTGCTGTCAGCAGCGAACGCCGCTTTTGTAACCGCGACGAATGGAACCTGCGCAATCGCGTGCTGCCCGATCAGCTGCTTGAAGGCAACCTTGTCTATGCATACCGCCGAGCCGAGGACGCCGCTGCCCACGTACGCCACGTCAAGCAGCTCAAGCAGCCCCTGAACCGTGCCATCCTCGCCAAACGGACCGTGGAGAACGGGGAAGGCGACGTCAACGTCGAGCAGTCCGTGACCGGGCCGAAGCTGCAGTTCGGAGCCGTTGTGAGACCAATGGCCCTCGCGGTCGATCTCGATCCGGCGAACCTCGTGTCCGGCGGCCTCCACTCCCGCGGCAACGGCTTCGCCGCTGAGGACCGAAACGTCGTGCTCCGACGAGCGCCCACCACTGATGACCGCGACGATCATCGCCGCCGCGCCTTCAGCCTGGCCCCGGCGGCCGGAGGGTTGTAGCGGCCAACACCGATCGTCACCGTCGATCCGCTCTTGGCACTGCCTCCGGAAGGACTCTGCGAAACGACCGTGCCGTCCTGAGACTCGTCCGGCACGTCAACCCGGTCAATGCTCACCTTGAACCCGGCACC
>WLNX01000013.1 GCA_009699565.1 Actinomycetota bacterium
GACCTCGCGCAGAATGCCGGCGTAGTTCCACCAGCCACCCAGCGCTTTGCCGCGGGCATCGCGCTCCGACGGAGGAAGGTCGTTGATCGTGCGCCGGCTGTCGACGCGCACCACCAGCCTGTTGACCGCACCTCGCTTGACGAGGTTCTTCGGAAGGCGCAGCTCGAACGGCATGTAGGCGCCCTCGTGGGAGCCGATCTTGGTTCCGTTCAACCAGACGGTGGCGGCAAAGTTGACTTCCTCGAAGCGCATCACCCATGCCGTGTCGGCGGCGGCCGACGGAAGCTTGAAGTCGCGCCGGTACCAGCCGACCGAGCCGAAGTAGGAGGTGAGGCTGTCGTCGGTTGCGTTCCAAGCGTTGGGCACCGACACGGAATCCCAGCCGGTGACCGAGGCGCCGCTCTGCCACCTGCCCAGCAGACCGATGTTCAGTGGATCCAGCCTCCGCAGCCAAGGGCCGTCAACCAGATAGCGGCCCGAAGGACCCTCGTCGTAGAGCGTCTTGGCGCTCGGCGCCGCGGCCGGGTCGACGGCCGCCTGCGCCGGGGCTGCAACCAGCCCGGCGGCAAGCGCGCCGAAGGCCAGAAGCGCAATCAGTTTGGACATGCCGAGATCCCTGGCAGTGGACGACTGATTGAGGTGAGCGTGATCGAACCGTTGATGAACTGGTTCCCGCTGCGCTTCACCTCGATGCACTGAACCGTTGCGGCCGACGAACCGCCCACGTCCCAAGCAACCCTGCTTGCGCCGTTGGCGGACGAGAGCGCATAGGAAGTTCCGGAGTCATAGCGCAGAATCGTGACCGGTCCAGAGGCCTTGAGGCGGCGCGCATTGGAGACAACGACCGCGCGACAGGCCGGCCGCTCCGCGCAGCCGTCAAGCAGCTCCAGCATCTGCGCCGAATCGCCCTCTGCCTCCGCGCGGAGCAGTTTGGTGACGGCCGCGCGCTCGCGGTTCTCAGCCGTGAGCCAGCGGGCCACGAAGAACGAGACGATCAGGAACAGCACGATCAGCAGGGAGATCTTGGCTATCCGCGGCAGCAGCACAATCCGTAAGGGTAAGGCCAGGCAGGGCGGCCGGCGCCGGTCGGGGCGACTATTCATGCTCCTGCCGGTAGGCTTGAACGGTGATTTCGAAGATCATCTTCATGCCAATCGGGTTGCTGCTGGGCACCGTCCTCGCCAAGCGCGTAGGCGAAACAACTTTTGTTGACGGCTGGGAGCGCACGCGCGGGACCAAGCCGCCGACCGCGACCACCGAGATTGCAAGCTGGCCCGAAGTCGTCGCGGCAGCAGCACTTCGCGGCTCGATCATCGCTGTGACCGCTGCCACTTTCACCCGCGCCGGCGCGACCGGCTACCGCTACATCACCGGGTTCTGGCCCGGCGAGAAGACGCGCCAGCCTGCCGCACGGCTCGAGTCCCGCGGCGACTGAGCCGTCCGCGATGAGCGATTCGGCCGTAGTTCTGATGCAGCGGCTCGGGCTAAGCGACGAGGAGCTCTGCGCGACCCTCGACAGCAACCCGATCGAGGTGATCTCGGGGAGCCTCGACCACCGGCCGGAGCTGCCGATCCTGCTCCAGCTGACGGCAGCGGCCGAGGAGGCTGTCGGAGCGGGTGTACTGGCGCGCTGGGTGCGAACAAGCGGACCTTCCGGGCGACCTATCGATCAGCTCGTGACTCGCGACTTCATGGCCTTTGAGGCCTCGCTCACGACGCTGCTGGAGCGCGGCTTCGTGATCGGCGGCGGCGACTAGAAGAGCTGGTTCTCGCCGCCGAAGACTTCACTGACGGAATCGTCGGTGAAGATCCGGCGAATCGAGTCCGTCAGCACGTCGGCGCAGGTCAGCACGCGAACGTTGTCGGGCGCGTTAGGCCGCAGCGGGACGGTGTCGGTCACAACGATCTGCTCAAAGTCGGCGCTGGCGAGGTTCTCCCAGGCGGCGCCGCTGAAGAGGCCGTGGGTCGCTGCCGCATAGACGCTTGAAGCGCCGGCCTCGAGCACCGCCCGGCCAGCCACGGCGAGGGTCCCGGCGGTATCGATCATGTCGTCAACCAGCACGGCGGTCTTGCCCTCGACCTCACCGATCACGTAACCGATCTCGGCAACCTGGTGGTCGGGGCGCTCCTTGTCGAGGATCGCCAGCTCGGCGCCGATCTTGGAAGCAAACTTCTTGTTCAGCTTTACCCGGCCGGCGTCCGGCGACACGACGACCAGATCGTCAAGCCCGAGATCTTCGAAGTACTGCGTAAGCATGAACATCGCCGTCATGTGGTCGACCGGGATCTGGAAGAAGCCCTGTACCTGGCCGGCGTGGAGGTCCATCGTCAGAACGCGGTCGGCGCCGGCCGACTCAAGCATTCTGGCAACGAGGCGGGCGCTGATCGGCTCGCGCGGGGCCGACTTCTTGTCCTGACGCGAGTAGCCGTACCAGGGGGTGACGGCGATCACGCGGTGGGCCGAGGCGCCAACGGCGGCGTCGATCATCACCATCAGTTCCATCAGGGCGTCGTTCGCGGTGACGCCGGTAGCCGGGTTGCCGCAGGTCGGCTGAACGATGAATACGTCGGCTCCGCGGATCGACTCGTCGAAGCGGCAGTAGACCTCGCCGTTGGAGAAGGTCTTCAGCGTTACCGGACCCAGATCCACTCCCAGTCGCTCGGCGATCTTCGACGCGAGCTCGGGATGGGCGCGCCCGGAGACGACCATCATCCGCTTGTCGTAGTCGATCGGGATGCTCGTTGCCGGCTGAATTCCGCTCTGAGTCACCATTTCGATCGGGAGTCTAGGCGCGAGATCGGTCACTTGCCCTGCTCCCGCTCGGCCTTGCGGCGTTCGTCGTACCCCTCTTTGTTCTCCTGGCGCTCGCGGCCGATCGCCAGCGAGCCCGGAGGCACGTCTTCGGTGATCACGCTGCCGGCAGCCGTCCACGAGTCGTCGCCCACCTCGACCGGCGCGATGTAGGCCACGCCGACACCGCCGTGGACGCGCTCGCCGAAGGTCGTGCGGTGCTTGTTGACGCCGTCGTAGTTGGCAGTGATCGTGCCGGCGCCAAGATTGGCATCGGCTCCCAGCGCGGCGTCACCAACGTAGGAGAGGTGCGGAACCTTCGCGCCTTCACCGATGTCGGCGTTCTTCAGCTCAACGAAGGCCCCAACCTTGCCCCGCTCGCGGACAAGTGTTCCCGGCCTGAGGTGTGAGAAGGGACCCACGGAGGCGCCGCTGCGAACCTCCGACTCGACGACGTGGCTGCGCAGGATCGTGGCGTCGTCGCCAACGGTCGCGTCGAACAGCGTTGAAGAGGGCCCGACCGTTGAACGCTCGCCAATGCGGGTCGCGCCGCGCAGGATCGTGAACGGCTCGATGACGCTGTCGGCGCCGATCTCAACTTCGAAGTCGATGCAGGTCGATGACGGGTCGACGATCTCGACACCGGCCCGCAGGTGGCGATCGATGATCTGCCGCTGCGCGATCTCGCGCAGGCGGGCGAGGTCAACGCGGTCGTTCACGCCGAGCAGCATCTGCGGATCGTCAACGACCTGTGCCACCACCTTGCCGCCGGCCGCAGCGATCGCAGGGATTACGTCTGGCAGGTAGCGCTCGCCCTGATCGTTGTCGCTGCCGATCGCGGGCAACGCGGCCTTCAGTGCAACCGGGTCGAAGACGTAGATCCCGCTGTTGACCTCGTTGATCAGCTTCTCTTCGGCGGTGGCATCGCCGTCGGTCTTGGTTTCAACGATCCGCTCAAGCGATCCGTCGGCGGTGCGCACGACTCGCCCGTAGCCGTCGGGATCGTCGAGCAGAGCAGTCGCGACAGTCGCGGCCGCGCCGCTCGCGGTGTGAGCGCGCACCAGCTCGGCAATCGTTTCGGCAGCTATCAAAGGCACGTCGCCGCTGAGAACGATCACCGGTCCGCCATCGCCGATTGCGTCCGCGGCGGCGGCCACGGCGCCGCCGGTTCCGTCCGGCTGCTGCTGGACTGCGAACTGGAGATCAACTGCGGCGAGATCGCTGAGCGGCTCTCCCGGGGAGACGACGACGACCAGTTTCGAACAGCCCGCCTCGCGCGCTGCAGCGAGCGGCCAACCGATCAGAGGGCGCCCGCACAGCTCGTGCAAGACCTTCGGCGTTCGCGAGCGCATGCGTGTCCCTTGGCCGGCGGCCAAAATGACGGCGGTGGAGGCGGGCACAGGCTCATCGTAGAGCGCGGCGGCGCGGAGCGCATCCGCGGGCGAAGATCTGCAGCGCCAATTAGCTGGGGGGCAGGGATTCGAACCCCGACTAACGGCGCCAAAGGCCGTTGTGCTGCCGTTACACCACCCCCCAAAGGGAATGACTGATGATAAGCGCTGGAGGAGCAGTCGGCTGGCAGATCGGCTCAGCGCGGCTTTGCGACGCGGCCGGCGCTGGCGCCGAGCTCAGCGGCGGGACCGCCGCGGCGCGGAATGCCGAGCACCCGCATTGCCTTGAGGCCCAGGCTCAGCTTCTCGCGTCCGTCGCTTGACCCGACGTCGTGACCGCAAAGGTCGCGCACCCGTTCAAGCCGGTATCGAACGGTGTGCCGGTGGGTAAAGAGACGCTGCGCCGTCCCAGCGACGTTGCCGTCGGCTTCGAGGAAGGTTTCGACGGTCAGCATCAGGTCGGTCTCGTACTGCTCGTCATAAGCGACCAGCGGCTCTACGGTCTCCGCGAAGAAGCGCCGGAGCTCCTCCGGGTTGTCGGCCATCGCCGAAAGCAGCAGCCGATAGGCGCCGGTCTGCTCGAAGGCCAGCACCGGGTGGTCGTCGTCGCCCTCGGCAACGTTGACGGCGAGCAATGCCTCCGCCGCGGCGCGATGAAGCTGACCCGGGTCGTCGCAGGGGCGACTGCGGCCGATCGTCACCGTGTGACCGGGGAACCCCGACAGCAGCTCGCCCCGAATTGCGTCGCAGACGCGCGCAGCCTGCTCGTCGCTGGAGCCGGTGATCAGAACGACTACGTCATCGCCGGGCAGCTCGCGCGGCTCGGTGAGGGCGCAGATCGAGTCGCCTATCAGCCCGCGGGCCGCACGATCGACCAGCGCAAGCATCCGCGCGCGGCGCCCCTCTCCGGCGGCGACGTGTGCGTGGGCGCGGACAACGATCAGGCTGGCGCCGCCGTCGAGGCTGGTTCCGAGAGCAGCCGCCTCGGCGACCAGATCGGCTGGCTGCTGAAACTGGCGGGAGATAAGCGACCGCAGGAATGTCTCGTCCGCCTCGGCGGAGGCCCGCGAAGGAGCCCTGACACGCTCAACCTCAGAGGCAATCAAGGTTGCGATCAGTCGCTGAAGGGCGGGGTCGCGGTGACCGCGCGCGCGCAGCCGCAGCACGCCTACCGGAGCGTCGTTGACTCGCAGCTCGATCACTTCGACGCCGCTACCGTCCGAGAGCAGAGACGCCTCGTCGGAAGTGGAGCGCGCCGCCACTGCCAAGACTTGCCCTCCGCCATCGCTGACGGCGATGCTGGCGTCGAGGGTGCGGGAGGCGGCTCTGACGACCTCCGGGAGCCCGGCCCCCGACTCAACCGCGTCGGTAATTGCATCGAGCGCCTCAAGATCCAGCGGAGCCGACGCGCGTTGCGCCGATGTGGACATGGGCCGATTCTACGCGGCCGACAAGATCAGGTGGAGACCCGGTCCCAGAACCAGATCACCAGCGCGCCCAGACCTACTCCAAGAACGACGAAAGCCGCGACGAGATAGAGCGAGAGGAAGACCCCGGCAATCCGCTGCCAAAGGGTCGAGTACGACTGCCACGCGGGGAGCGCGATCAGACCGGCCCACGCTGCGACGCCGAAGACGACGCTGCTGGCGCCAACTAGAAGAATGATTGTTTCGTTACCCATCGAGTGCCTTGGAATCAGTATCGCGCACGACCGCGACGACCAGGGCCGCTATCGCCGCGACCGAGAAGCACATCATCGCAGCGCCGCCGCCACCCAGGACGTCGGAGAACCAGTGGACGTCCAGGTAGAGGCGAGTCAGGCCGACGATGACGGGGATCGCGAAGGAGACGCCGACAATCCACCACTTGCCCTTCAGCGACGGCACCAGACGGACTGCGATCACGGCGAAGATGACCCAGGCGACCGCGTATGCGGTGTGCCCTGACGGGTATGAGGAGCCTCCGACATCGATCAGCGCGCCCGTCGGCCGCGGGCGATCGACAACAAGCTTGCCGATCTGTACGGCCGCGAAGGTCATCAGCATTCCGCCGCCGAGAACGAATCCTTCAACGAAGTGCCGGCGCGCAAGCAGGACGAGAGTCGCCAGCCCGGTCAGCCAGAACATCAGCACCGGAGCGCCGAACGTCGTCAGCGCCTTGGCGATCGAGACGGCAGTTGGGTTGTAGAGGTCGAGGATGATGCTGTTGACCTGAAGGTCGAGCGCGCCGTAGCCGCGCTCGTTGATCGCGATCCAGTAGCCGAAGTAGGCGAACGAACCGACCGCGGCAAAGGCCAGCAGTGTCGTCAGGTCAAGGCCGAGTCGCCCAGGCGTGATACGCGCGATGAAGAACCGGAGCGGGCCCTGAGCCCAGCGAACGATCGGCTGGAGAAAGCGCAGCCCGGGGCGGTCGAGTGAGGCAAGCATCTTCCTCTCGAGCGCATGGCGGTTGTCCTCGTCGCTGAGGTGCCGAACAGTCCAGATGACGGCGACGACGACGCTGATCACTATCCCGAGCCCCAGCGCACCTTCCTTCGCGACCTTCAGGACCGTTCCGAAGCTCTGCCAGAAGATGTAGCCGAGCATGATGAAGGTTGTTGACCAAAGGCCTGCGCCGAGAACGTCGTACGGAAGGAAACGGCGCAGCGGCATGCCGCCGGATCCGGCGAGGAACGGAGCGACCGCGCGCACGATGCCGACGAACCGACCGATAAAGATCGCCTTGCCGCCGTGCTTGTCGAAGAACTGCTCGACGCTCTCCAATCGTTCGGCCGTCATCCCGAAGCGCGGACCGTGTTTGACGAGAAAGTCCCGCCCCAGGCGACGACCCAGTTCGTAACTGACGAGGTCGCCCATCGTCGCTGCGAACCAGGCGATCCCGATCAGCGTCACGAGCGAGATCACGCCCTGCCCGGCAACCACGCCGCCGACAATCATCGCCGTTTCGCCCGGAGCGATCAGCCCGATGAAAGCTCCGGTCTCAAGGAACGCCAGCAGCCCGACGAGCAGATAGGTCCAAGCCCCAAGCGTTGTTCCGATCGTCGTCAGCAGCTCCTCAAGATTTGGAAGCTTGACCAGCCCGGTGCCGTAGACGCAGAGTCCGGCCGCGACCAGGAACCCACCGACGATCAGCGGTAGCTCCAGCTTCCTGCGTCGACGAACGAGGAAGAAGATCACCGCGGCAGCGGCGACGAACGGCAGCGGCTTCATCCGCCGCCGCCCCGCTCGGGACCACGCTTTGAGAACGCGCTCGGGTACCAGGGCTCTATCGCAACCGGCACCGGAGTGCGGCCGGAGAGTGCGAGCGCAGCCGCCTGCGCCCCTCCGAGGTCGTCGAAAAGACCGATGGCTGTGGGTCCTGATCCGCAGACCATCGCGTGGCGGGCCCCCGCGCTGCGGACCTCGTCGAGCGTCCATTCGAGTTCCGGGGCAAGCGAGACCGAGGCCGGTTCAAGGTCGTTCGACAACAGCTCCTCCGGGGCGAAGGCGGCCCCCGCAGCGAGCGCACCGACGATCTCGGCCTGGCGCGATTCAAGCTCGCCGCCGCCGCGCGGCAGCCCGAGCCGGTCGGCTTCGGCGAAGACCTCGGCTGTTGAGAGTTCACGCTCCGACGGCACTACGAGAATCCCGAAAGGCGGCGCCTCGGGCAGCGCCCGCAGCGTCTCCCCCGCTCCGCTGGCCAGATAGCGGCGCGGCTGAAGCTGGCCGGGAACGTCGGACCCGAGCGAGACAGCGACCTCCATCAGGAGCTCCGGATCCGAAATTGCCGACACACGCGAAAGCAGCCTAAGCGCAGCGCCAGCGTCGGCCGATCCTCCGGCCATTCCCGCTGCCACGGGGATCTTCTTCTCAATTTCGATCCGTACGGGCGCTCCGCGCCAGCCGCTCAGCTCCCTGAACTTGGCGATCGCTCTGTCGACGAGGTTCTCCCCCTCGACGCCGGGGCAGACGGTCAGGTCGCCGCTGCTGCCGAGCGGCGCCGGCGAAAGTTCAAGCCGGTCGCAGAGGGCGACCGGCTGCATGACGGTCACCAGCAGATGACGGCCGTCTTCGCGCGTGGGGCCGAGCGTCAGCCCAAGGTTGATCTTGGCCGGAGCCAGCTCGCCGATCGCGGTCATTTCGACAGCTCGCCAAGCAGCTCACGGAACTGATCGGGCGAAAGGCGCTCGGCGCGAACGTCGAGCGGCAGTCCCATCGCTTCAAGCGCCGATCGCGCGCGGTCACGAATCTCGTTGCCGCCGTACCCGGCCGTTGCGAGCGACCGTGGGAGAGCCTTGCGACGGTGGGCGAAGGCCGCGCGCACCAGTGCCCGGAGATCGTCCGGCGGCGGCGGGCCGGTCCTGACAAGCGTGACGAGGACGGAGTCAACATTTGGAACCGGGTGGAAGACGTTTCGCGAAACGGCGCGCGCGACCCTCACTTCGCACGAGAGCTGGGCGATGACCGACGGCGCGCCGTACGCGCTGTCTCCCACCACGGCCGCCAGTCGCTCGCCAACCTCGCGCTGCATCATCGCCACCCAGCGGGTGACCTGCGGCAGTAGTTCGACGGTTCGGAGCACCACGGTCGCGGCGATGCCGTATGGAAGGTTGGCGACGACCTTTGTTGGCGCCGGGCTCAGCTCGACGAGGTCGAGCACCATCGCGTCGCCGACGTGGAGCGTGGTGTTTTCAAGCTGCGCGAGCGCGTCTTCGAGGGCGGGGACCAGCGCCCGGTCCAGCTCGATCACGTGAAGGTGCCCGCAGAGCGGGGCGAGGTGTTCGCTCAGGACGCCTAGCCCGCCGCCGATCTCAAGCACGACGTCGTCCGGGCCCAGCTCGGCCAGCCTGTCAATGACGCCGAGGATGTTGGAGTCGATCAGGAAGTTCTGGCCCAGATCGTGCTTTGGCCGGACGCTGAACTGCCTCATCCGTCGCAGACTTGGCTGGACCGGAAGCTCGTTCTCGTCTAGCTCGGAGATCCCCGTCACCACCCAAAGAGCTGTTCGGCATTGCGTTCGACAAGCGTGCTGAAGGCTGCGTAGTCGACCCCGCGCGCGGCCGCGACAAACTCGGCGGTGTGGACGACCGCGGCGGGCGTGTTGCGCTCTCCGCGCCTTGCCTGCGGACTCAGGTAGGGAGCGTCGGTCTCGACGAGCAGGCGATCGTCTGGCACCCGCGCCGCAGCGGCCGCGAGATCGGTCGCCTTCGGGTAGGTGACATTGCCGGCGAACGAGATCCACCAGCCGGCCTCGAGGCACTCGTCGAGGCGCGACGGCATCGTGAAGCAGTGCAGGAGCACTTGGACGCCTTCAGCGCGTTCGCGCAGCGCCCCAATCGTCAGGTCGTCGGCGTCGCGGGTGTGGATGATCAGCGGCTTCCCAAGTTCGCCCGCAATCTCGATCTGAGCGTCGAAGGCGAGTCGCTGGTCCTCCAGCGGTGCTCCCTCGCGGTACTGGTCGAAGCCGGTCTCGCCGACTGCGTGACAGAGCGGGTCGGAGGCCAGCTCAAGCAACTCGGCACGATCTGCGCCGGAGAACGCGGTGGCGTTGTTGGGGTGGTGACCGACGGCGGCGAAGACCGATGGAAACTCCGCGGCCGCAGCGAGCGCATCGCGCGAACTGGCTACATCGGTGCCGACCGTCAGCATTTTTGTCACGCCGGCCTCCAAGGCCTGCGCCACGAGCTCCCCGTGGGGAGGGTCACAGAAGTCGAGGTGGGTGTGGCTGTCGATCATCGCGGCGGTTCAGCTGGCGGGGTTTGGATCCTTTGGGAACATCGGCTCGATCTTCTCGATCGCTCCCAGCGAGCCGCTGCCGAAGGCCGCGGCCTCGTAGCCGCAGTCCTCTGCTCCAAGCGCGCCGAGGAGCTTCGCGGCGCTGGCAGGCAGCCATGGCTCAAGCAGGACCGTGAGCGTTCGCAGCGCCTCGCAGAGGGTCGCGAGGACGCTGTCAAGTTGGTCGGCGGCGGCCTCATCGGCTGCAAGCTTCCAAGGCGCGCGCTCTTCCACATATTGGTTGCAGCGGCGCACGCGCTCCCAGATTGCTTCCAGAGCCTGGGTCACTTCGGCACCGTCGATCAGTTCGGCTACGCGCTCGGGCAGGCCGTCGAATGCCTCCGCCATCTCGCCGTCCAGCTCCCCCGCCGGCACGACGCCGTCGCGGTAGCGATGGACCATCGCGATCGTTCTCGCCGCAAGGTTGCCGTACTCGTTGGCGAGTTCGTTCTCGTAGCGCGCTTCGAAGGCTGCGGGCGAAACCGACCCGTCGGCACCAAACGGAACGTCGCGCAGCAGGTAGAACCGCAGCGCGTCGGCTCCGTAGCGCTCGATCACCTCGAAGGGATCGAGGACGTTGCCCAGCGACTTGCTCATCTTCTCGCCGTCCATCAGCAGGAAGCCGTGAACGAAGAGCCGCTGGGGCACCGGCAGGTCGGCAGCCATCAGCAGCGCCGGCCAGTAGATCGCGTGGAACTTGAGGATGTCCTTTCCAACGAGTTGATAGCTCGCGGGCCAGAAGCGGTCGACAAGATCGACCCCGGGTTCTGCGTAGGTCAGAGCGGTGTAGTAGTTGAGCAGCGCGTCCCACCACACATAAACCGTCTGCTCGGGGTCCCACGGAACCGGAATCCCCCAGTCGATTCCCCTGCGCGAGAGCGAAACGTCGCGCAGCCCGCCCTCGAGGAACGAACGGGCCTCGTTGTAACGCGTTTTCGGCTGGACGAAGTCGGGTCGGCTCTCAAACAGCTCCTCAAGGCGCTCTTGGAAAGCGGAGAGCTTGAAGAACCAGTTCTGCTCCTTCTCGCGGTCAAGCTCGATGCCGTGAATCGGGCAGGTGTTGCCCTCGGCGATCTCCTGGGCGGTCTTGAAGTCCGCGCATCGCGGGCAGTAGAGGCCCTCGTAGGTGCCTTCGTAGACGTAGCCGTTCGCCTTCACGCGCTCGAGGATCTCCTGCACCGCGGCGACGTGCTGGGCGTCGCTTGTGCGGATGAAGAAGTCGTTGCTCGCCTCGAGCTGCGGCATCAGAGCCCGGAAACGCTCGGCGTTGCGGTCGGCGAGCTGCTGCGGATCAACTCCCTCGGCGGCGGCCGCGAGCGCGACCGGCTCGCCGTGCTCGTCGGTTCCGGTCAGGAAGAAGACGTCGTCACCGCGCTGGCGGTGGTGGCGGGCCATCACGTCCGCCGCAATCGACGTGTAGGCGTGCCCCAGGTGTGGCGCCGCGTTGACGTAGTAGATCGGGGTCGTTACGTAGAAAGGTGACTCGGCCATCGGGCTGAACGCTAGCGGGCGCGAAGGCCTTCGGAGCGGAGCGCCTTTTCAATCAGTGACCGGCGCGGGCGCGCACCGCCCTGGCGAACCGGCGGGGAGGCGCAAAGCGCCGCCCGCGCAGCGCTATCCCTGCGCCGATTGCGCTGCCGCTGACGCCCAGCCCGAGCCATGCCAGCCCGAGCAGCACGAAGTTGCCGCCTCTCTCGCCTGACGGACGCGGATCTACCCGCCGCGGCGCAGGGCGCGGCGGCGGCTGGCGGCGCGAACCTCGCGGCGCCCGGGCACCAATTAGCAGCGGACTGCCGGAGCGGCGGCTCAACAGACCGAGCGGATCGAGATAGCCGTCGCGCCTTCCTGCGACGCGCGCACCAAGCTGCAGGGTTGCTCCCGGCCGAATGCTGCCGAGCGACTCACCGGCGACCAGCGACCTGCCGGCAGCGGCGCGCAGACTTGAGATGCCGATCTCCGTCGCCACGAGCCTGCCGCAGCGAAGCGTCACCGCGCGCCTGCCGTCCGGAAGCATTCCGGCGAAGCTCACGACGCCGCTGCAGGCGGCAAAAACCTCGCCTCCTCTGCGGCTGCGCAGCCTCAGTCCGCGCAGGCTGCCGGCGCGAAAGCGGTCACTGACCCGGAAGCTGAACCGCTCGCTGACAACCGCGTCTCGGCCAAGCGGCCAGCTCCACTCGGCTGCCGCAGGCGCCGACGCGCCGGCGAGCGCGGCGGCTGCAATCGCGGTTGTCAGGAGCGCACGCAGGGCCATCGCCGCCGACGCTAGATGAGCTTGCGCGGGAGACCGTCAAGATGGGGCGGCGCGCCGCAGGAACAGTGCGCCGCTGCAACAGATCAGTGGCCCGGCGTTGCGACTGCCCGGTAGAGATCGTTCGCGCTTAGGCCGGTGAGTCCGGCCACCGCGGTCGCTGCAGCGCGGGCTTTTGCGCCCGCGGCGACAAGTTCGCGGACGGCTGCCTCGGCTGCGGCGCGATCGCCGCTGCCGCTCTCGGCCGCGCCGATTACGAGCACGACCTCGCCCTTGGGCGGCGCCGATGCAAAACGCTCGGCCAGCTCGGCGGCACTTCCGCGGACGACTTCTTCAAAACGCTTTGTCAGCTCGCGGCAGAGGGCCACAGGGCGCGAAGGGTCGAGGCCGGCCAGAAGTTTCAGCGTCGCTGCCGCGCGGCGCGGCGACTCGAATGCGACCAGCGTCTGTTCCTCCTCGAAAAGCTTCGTCAGCTCGCCGCGCTTGCGCGGAAGGAAGCCGACGAAACTCCAACGCTCGGCCGGAAGCCCCGATGCGACCAGCGCCGTTGTGACCGAGCTCGGCCCGGGCAGCACCTCGATCGCAAGCCCCTCCTCGATCGCCATCGCCACGAGCACAAAGCCCGGGTCGCTGACCAGCGGCATCCCGGCGTCGCTGACCAGCGCCACCGTCTCCCCCTCGCGGATGCGGCCGACGAGCTGCGCTGCGGCGCGGCGCTCAACGTGCTCGTCGTAGCGGACACGCGGCGTCGTTATCTCGTAGCGGTCGAGCAACACCTTGCTTGTTCGGGTGTCCTCGCAGGCGATGACGTCAGCGCTGCGAAGAGCTTCCACCGCACGCAGCGTGATGTCTTCGAGATTGCCGATCGGCGTCGGGCAGACGACCAGCCGTCCGCCGCCAGGTGCGGTCATGCTCCGGCGGCCTCAAACGCGAGCGTCGCTGCCCCGACCATTCCCGCATCTGCACCGAAGTGCGCGGGAACGATGCTGACGTTTGTGCCAAGCGACGGCAGCGCCTCGCTTTCGACCACAGCCCGCGCAGGCCCAAGCAGCAGCTCGCCAGCGGCAATTGCGCCGCCGCCTACGACGATCAGCTCCGGGTTGAAGGCATTGACTAGCGAGACCATCCCCTGCCCGAGGCGGCCCCCCACTTGGGCGATCGCGTCGATGCAGCCGCCGTCGCCGTCGTGCGCCATCTCCGTCACCAGGGCCCCAGTCAGGGGCCGATCTGCGGCGCCCAAAGCAAGGGGGCAGCCGGGCTCCCGCGCGGCAAGCTCCTGCCCCGCGCGCCCGATCGCGTTGCCGGACGCGTACCACTCGAAGTGGCCGTGCCCTCCGCACTCGCAGAGGGGGCCGTCGAACTCGATCACCATGTGGCCGAACTCGGCGCCGCCCCGGCTGCTGCCGCGCTCCAGCCGACCGCCAACAACCATCCCGCCGCCAATTCCCGTCCCTACGGTCAGCATCAGCGCGTCGCCGGCTCCCTTTGCCGCGCCGTGACGCCACTCCGCGAGCATCGCCGTGTTGCCGTCGTTGTCAACGCTGACCGGAACCTCAAGCCGCTCGGCCATCATCGCCTCGAACGGCAACCCGGCAAGCGGAAGGTGCGGCGAGGAGGCGATCACTCCCGCCTTGCCGTCGAAGATCCCGGCGATCCCGAACCCCGCTCCGACTACCTCGCCCGGAGCAGCGTCGGCGGCCTCGCGGACCATCTCTGCCAGGCGATCGAGCAGCCCGGTTCCGTCGAGTCCCCGTGAAGATTGCGTCACACGGTGGTGCACCCCGAGCGATTCGTCGATCGCGGCCACCAGCACCTTCGTGCCGCCCACATCAACACCGATTGCACAGTTAGCCGCCACAGTCGCCACCATACCGTCAGTGGCACAAGACCCTTCACGGCCGAGCGGGCCGCCAGAGCGCGACCCGACCGCCAGCTACAACGTCTACCGTTCGCGGCCGCGAGCGCGCCCGACCGAGCCGCCGCAGCCGCCGGGAAAGCCGCCGCGAGCCAAGCGCCAGCGCCGCCGGCGCGGCAACCGCCGCTGGACGCCGGGCCGAATCATCAAGACGGTGCTGCTGGCGATTGTGGGCTGGATCGTCCTGTCGCTGGCAATCTTCCTGTTCAGTGCCCAGTTCCTTCAGGACCAGGTCAGCGGCAAGGCGAAGGCGGAGCTGAACAGCGGCGGGCCGCCCATAGTTTCAGCGACCAACATCCTGATCCTCGGATCCGATCTGCGGGCCAAGGGAACGCGCGAACCGGGCGCCGCCACCTCGGGCCCCAGCCGCTCCGACTCAATCCAGCTGATGCGGGTCGGCGGTGGCCACAGCTCAAAGCTTTCAATCCCGCGGGACACCGTCGTTGACATCCCCGGCTACGGACTCAACAAGATCAACGCGGCCTACGCGTTCGGCGGCGCTGCGCTCTCGATCCGCACGATCCGCTCCTACCTCGGGATCAAGCTCAACCACGTGATCATCGTCAACTTCGACCAGTTCCCGAGGCTGATCAACGCGATGGGTGGGATCGACTACAGCGGAGGCTGCGTCGTCTCAAGAATCAACGGCGGATTTGCCAACGGCGGCTACACGCTGCGCCTGAAGGCCGGGAAGTCACACATCAACGGCGATCAGGCGCTGGCGCTGGCAAGGACCAGAAAGAACGAGTGCAAGCCGTCCGAGAACGACCTCAGCCGCGTGATCCGCCAGCAGAAGATCATCTCGGCGATGCGTTCGCAGCTACACGCACCGCTCGGCTTCATCCGCTGGCCGCTGATCGCATGGAACGCACCGCAAACAATCTCTTCCGACATGGGCGCTCTCGGATTGACCGGGCTTGCGGCGACGATCGGCAGCTCGGGAACCGGCTCCCCGGCAGTGCTGAAGCCGGACGGCGCAGTGACGCTGCCCGACGGCGGCGCCGGCCTGACCGTCAGCCCGGCATCACGCGAGCGGCAGGTCCAGAAGTTCCTCGACGGCTGAGCTCAGGATGAGGCGGGCGGCTTTTTGGGCTTCGGCTTCTTGTCGTCGCTCTTGGCCTTCGGAGCGGAATCGCTCTTGGAGCCGCTTGAAGCATCGGCCTTCGACTTCTCGGCAACCTTGGCGTCGTGCTTGTCGGCGCCTTCCTTTGCCGACGCTTCCAGCTCGCGATTGCGGCGCTTGGTGCCGTAGTCGGTGTTGTGGAAGCCCTTGCCCTTGAAGTGGATGGCGACCGGGTGGAAGACGCGCTCAACCGGGACCCCGGTCTCCGGGTCCTTCTTCAGAGCGTCGTCGCTCATCTTCTGAACGATCTCAAAGGTTGTCCCGTCGGGGCGTCTGTACTCGTAAGTCGGCATTCCGGTGGGAAGTATAGGAGCGGCAGAGCGCGCAACCGGGCGCCGCACGCGTACGATGGCCCGATGGCCGAAGACAAGGTAACGATGGACAAGATCGTCGCGCTCTGCAAGAGGAGGGGCTTCATCTTCCCCTCCTCCGAGATTTACGGCGGCCTTGGATCGACCTACGACTTCGGCCACTACGGCGTGCTGCTGAAGACAAACGTGAAGGGCGAGTGGTGGCGCTCTCTGCTGCAGCAGCGCGACGACGTAGTCGCCCTCGACTCGGCAATCCTTCAGCACCCGCGGGTTTGGGAGGCGAGCGGCCATGTAGGCGGCTTCAGCGACCCGATGGTCGACTGCAAGCACTGCGGGCAGCGCTTCCGCGCCGATCACCTGGACCAGCTTGCCTGCCCCAACAAGCCTTCCAAGAACCCTGGAGAGGGACCCGACTGCGACCTGACCGAGGCGCGCGAATTCAACCTGATGTTCGAAACGACGGTCGGTCCGCTGAAGGACTCCGGCTCGATCGCCTACCTGCGACCGGAGACCGCGCAGGGAATCTTCATCAACTTCAAGAACGTCCTTCAGTTCTCGCGCAAGAAGCCGCCGTTTGGCATCGCGCAGGTCGGCAAGTCGTTTCGCAACGAGATCACGCCCGGCAACTTCATCTTCCGTACGCGCGAGTTTGAGCAGATGGAGATGGAGTTCTTCGTCCCGCCGGCCGAAGCGGAGAAGTGGTTTGAGTACTGGAGCACCGAGCGCCAGCGGTGGTACACCGACCTCGGCATCCGCCCCGACCACCTGCAGCTTCGGGTCCACGAGCAGAGCGAGCTGAGCCACTACTCCAGCGCCACCAGCGACATTGAATACCTCTTCCCGATCGGCTGGTCAGAGCTGGAAGGGATTGCCAACCGCGGCGACTTCGACCTCAAGCAGCACGCCGAGTTCTCCGGCGAGAAGCTCGAGTACTTCGATCAGGCAAGCGGCGAAAAGTATGTGCCCCACGTGATCGAGCCGGCCGCCGGCGCCGACCGCGCGACGCTGGCCTTCCTCGTAGACGCCTACGACGAGGAGGAGGTCGAGGGCGACGTGCGCACGGTACTCCGCCTCCATCCGCGACTGGCCCCGGTGAAGGTTGCCGTGTTGCCGCTCGTCAAGAAGGACGGCCAGCCCGAACTTGCCCGCGAAGCCTTCGAATCGCTGCGCGGCCTGATGACCGCCGAGTACGACGAGGGCGGCTCGATCGGCAAGCGCTACCGACGTCAGGACGAGATCGGCACGCCGTGGTGCGTGACGATCGACCAC
>WLNX01000130.1 GCA_009699565.1 Actinomycetota bacterium
ATCGCTTCGAGGTCTTCGCGCTGGGCTTCGGGCACAACCGCCAAGTAGCCGACCTGATGAAAGCCGAACCCTTCGCGGTCGTCTTCGAAGATCTTGACCGACTCGGCAATCACTTCGGTCATTGCCTCGGAGCGGTAGTAGTTGCGCACAATCCCGCCCGAGATGCCCGACGCACCGGCGCCCAGCGTCGACTTCTCGAGCACGATCACATCCTCGCTGCGCCCCTGCGCTGAGAGCTCTTCGGCAAGGTGCCAGGCAACCGAGAGGCCGTGAACACCGCCGCCTATAACTACAAAACTCGCAGACTTCGGCAACTCGGCGGAGGTCATCGTTTGATGATAAGCCGCTCGACCCTGCTTGCGCCAGCAACTCATGCTGTGGTCTGATGGCTGAGTCAGGGTGCAGAGCGCATCACCCATTTCGCCACCAAGGGGGCAGTTGATGAGCTACGACGTGATTGTCCTGGGCGCCGGATTGGCGGGACTGAGTGCCGCGCGCGACCTCGCGGATGCGGGCAGCGACGTGCTGGTTGTTGAAGCCAGAGACCGTGTCGGCGGGCGCGTTGAGCAGGCGACCCTCGACGATGGGCGCGTGGTTCAGCTCGGCGGCGAGCTGACGGGTTCCTTTCAGTACGCCTACTTGGGCCTTGCCGAGGAGCTGGGTCTGACGATCGAGTCGAGCTACGTCGAGGCGACCGGTCAGGACAGCTACCACCTGATTGAGGGCGTCGTTCGCGGAGACTGGATGAATCCGGGCCAGCGCGCGCTGGCCGACGAGGTCGAGGCCAAGTTCCGGGATCTCGCCGCCACCGTCGATCCCGAGGACCCGTGGTCGCACCCCGACGCGGCGATCCTTGACAACACCAGTCTGGCCAACTGGCTGCGCAGTGCAGGCGGGGACGAGGCGGTGGTTCGCGACCGTGCGCTCTTCCACCTCGGCCTCGCGGACGGATCGCCGGAGCGGCTCTCGCTGCTCGCTGAACTGCGCAAGCAGGCGGCCGCCGGGGCCGGCGGCTTCTATGACGAAAACGCCTGGGAGGGACTTCGTGTTGCAGAGGGCTCTGCGAGCGTTGCGCTGCGGATGGCCGAGCAGCTTGGCGATCGCGTCCGCCTTGGCGCGATTGTCGAGCGGGTCTCCGTTAACCCTGGGGGATGTACGGTGACGCTCGCCGGAGGTGAGACGCTCGCCGCCGCCGCTGTGGTCAGCGCGATGCCGGTAGGTCCCCTGCGTGACATCGAAATAACCGGAGTCTCAAAGCCGCGGCTGGAATCGCTCGCGCGCCAGCGCAGCGCGGTTGCCTCGAAAGTTGTCGCCGCCTACCCGTCCGCGATCTGGGAGCAGGTCGGCGCGAATGGTTTGGCCTACGGTGAAGGTTTGATCGGCTCCAGCTGGACTCAGGCACCTACGGGCGTCATCTCGGTGCTCACAGGCCCGGAGCGGATCGGTGTGCTGCTGGCCGCTCCGGATGATCAATCGGCATGCGCTGACGTGGCCCGCGACCTGGCCGAGATCTTCGGCGACGGGATGCTGAGTCCGCAGCAGATCTTCTATCGAGCGTGGGGAATTGATCCTTGGTCGAAGGGTTACATCACGCAGTGGCGGGTCGGTGACGTGATGCGCGTGGGGCCTCTGCACGGAACACATGAGCCGCCGTTCTATGTCTGCGGCTCCGATCAGTGGGTCTGCGGATACATGGAGGGAGCCGTGCGCACTGGCCGCGCGGCCGCTGCAGCCGCGCTCGGACGTCCTGCTCCGGAACCTGTCCAATGAGCTTCGATCACCTGTTCACGCCGCTTAAGCTCGGCCCGATTGAGATCCGCAACCGGATCGTCTCCACATCGCACCAGACGAGCCTTGTGTCCGGAGGCCTGCCAACCGACGAGCTCGTGGCCTATCAGGCGGCGCGCGCAGAGGGCGGGGCTGGACTGCTGTCGGTTGAGGCCAGCTCGCCCGATCCGAGCGGTCAGCTGAGTGATCACCAGATAGCTGCTTACAAGCCTGAAGCGGTTCCGCAGCTCGCGAAAATCGCCGACGCCGTCCATGCCCACGGAGCGAAGCTCTTCATTCAGCTTTGCCACGGCGGTCGCGAGCAGGTGACCGGCGGCTACCGGGCCGCCGCAGTCTCTTCGTCGGCGGTGCCAAGCCAGAGGTTCCACGCCGAACCACGCGCCCTGGTCAGATCCGAAATCGACGAAATCGTTGACGGTCACCGCATCAGCGCTGCCAATGCCCGCGAAGCGGGGCTGGACGGAATCGAAGCGCTGGCCGGCTACAACTACCTGCCGGGTCAGTTTCTTTCACCGCGTGTGAACCTTCGCGATGACGAGTACGGCGGAAGCCTTGAAGGGCGGATGCGCTTCCTCGTTGAGGTTCTCGGTGCAATGCGCGAGGGGATCGGCAGCGACCGCGCGCTGGGTCTTCGATTGACCGCGGAGAGCGTTGGCGCCGCCGGGCTTCGGGCCGACGAGACCTTGGAGGTCTTCGCTGCGCTCGGCAAGCTCGGGCTGGTCGACTATGTGTCGACTTCAATCGGGGATTCGTCCAGCTACCGCGGATCACTCTGGATTGCGCCCCCGGCGCCGATCGGCAGCGAACGCCTCGCCAGCCTTGCGGGAGGCGTTCGCGGGGCGATCGACGTACCCGTGATCGCGACTACGCGGGTAACCGACCCCGAGGTCGCCGAGCTGATGATTGCCCGCGGCGAAGCTGATGCCGTTGGCATGACGCGCGCGATGGTCGCCGACCCCGAGCTTGCGAACAAGATCCGCGAGGGCCGGATTGACGAGATAGAGCGCTGCACGGGCTGCAATCAGGCCTGTATCGGCCACTACCACGCGGGAACTCCAATCAATTGCGCAATCAACCCTTGGACCGGCCGCGAAGCAACGCTGCCGAAGCCAACTGTGTCTAAGCGAAAGATCGTGATTGTTGGTGGCGGTCCGGCCGGTTGTGCCGCAGTGCGCGCCGCTCCGGGTGCCGACGTGGTCCTCTTCGAAAGCTCCAGCGAGGGACTTGGTGGCCAGTGGCGCCACGCGCTGCGCGGCCCATCCCACGAGCAGATCGCGCGGCTCACGATCGAGAACCTCGAGCGCTGGGCGGCTCCCGCCGATGTGCGCCTCGGCGTCACCGCAACTCTGGAGCAGATCCTGGCCGAGGATCCCGACCTCGTCGTCCTCGCAAGCGGCGCAAGCCAGTACTTGCCTGCGCTTGAGATCGGGCCGGGAGCGCCGAAGCTCGTCAGCGGCTGGGAGCTGCTGGACGGCGCTCCAATCGATGGGCCGGTGGTGGTCTGGGAGTGGGGCGGTGACTGGACCGGGATGATCGCGGCCGAGATGCTTGCGGTGGCGGGAAACCGGGTCAGGTTTGTCAGCGGCTCGGCGGCCTTCGGGGAAGGGATGCACCAGTACCAGCGCAACCTCTACCTCGGCCGCCTTGACGAGCTTGGGGTTGAGCTCCTTCACCACCTTGACCCGGTCGGGTTGGCCGAGGGCGCCGTTCTGATGCGCAACGTCTTCTCTGACCGCGAAACGCTGGTTGAGGATGTTGGAACTCTCGTCGCCGTTGGCGGGCGCAGCCCACAGTGCGCTCTTTACGCCCCACTCGTTGATGCCGGCGTTGCCGTGGAGCGTGCGGGGGACTGCCTCGGAGCGCGCACCACTGAAGAGGCCGTCCACGAGGGGACGCTCGCCGCGCTGTTGGTATAGCCCGGCCGTCGCAAGCCCTCAGCGGGCTATGCTCAGAAAAGTCAGTCGCCAACCACGGGAGTCTGTACGTGCAGGAAATGGTCATCTACGGCGTTTCGTTTGACATGGTCGGCAAGCAGCCGATCGTGCTCTTGAAGACCGTCGACGGAAACAAGTTCTTGCCGATCTGGATCGGCCATCCGGAGGCTGCCGCCATTCTGATGAAGCTTCAGGGCCAGACGACGCCGCGGCCGATGACCCACGACCTCGTTGTAGAGATCCTTGACGAGATGGCTGCCAGCTGCGTTCAGGTCGCAGTCACGGAACTGCGAGACAACACCTTCTTTGCGACGATCACTCTGAAGTTCGGAGAGCGCGAGATCGAGATCGACTCGCGCCCCAGCGACGCGCTTGCACTCGCGGTCCGCTCGCAGTCTCCGATCTTTGCTGCGGAGGACGTGATCGCGGAGTCGGCAATCGAATTTGAGCACGAGGTCGAAGACACCGAAGAGGTGGTCGACCGCTTCAAGGATTTCCTCGATCAGGTCTCTCCCGAGGACTTTGGCGGCGGCGACAGTTAAGGGGCAGCTGCGCGCGCTTGCGGCTGTCGCGGTGGTTGCGCTGGCGCTGCCGGCCTTTGCGCCAGCGGACGGACCCCCTGCTGCGCCGCTAAATCGTGCGCGCGCAGAGGCGCTGGCGTCGAAGACCGAAGTATTCAAGGAGCAGCGCCGCGAGCACCCGCGGGCGTCGCTTAGCGCAACAAAGAAGGCCGGGGGAGTCTGGGAGATCAGCCTCTTCAGCTATGGATCGCAGCAGAAGCAGCTTGCGCTCGCGAAGGTCAACAGCGCAGGCAAGGTGACTGAGGTCTGGAGCGGATTTCAGGTTGCCTGGACGATGGCCCGGGGGTATCCGGGCGCATTCGGTCGGTCGATCAACTCGCCTTGGATCTGGGTCGGCCTGTGCGTCCTCTTTCTGCTGCCCTTCTTCGACTGGCGCAATCCCTTCCGTTGGCTTCACTTCGACCTGCTGGCGCTTGTTGGCTTCAGTGCGTCGCTGGCGTTCTTCAACGCCGCCAATCTCGGGATTTCAGTCCCGATCAGCAGTGCCTTGCTGGCCTGGCTGGTAGGGCGACTGTTGTTCGTTGGCCTGCGAAAGAGCTCCCGCCCGCCTCCGCTGCGACTGATGGTTCCGGCCCGCTGGTTGCTGGTGATCGGTCTCTTTCTGGTCGGCTTTCGCGTCGGACTAAACATCCTCGACGGCAACGTGATCGACGTCGGCTACGCCGGCGTGATCGGGGCCGACAAGCTCAGCCACGGCCGTCAGCTCTACGGCGCCTTCCCGTTCGACAATGGCAGCGGCGACACTTACGGGCCGCTCCTTTACCTGCTGTATGTGCCGTTTGAATGGATCTGGCCTTGGCACGGAACTTGGGACGACCTGCCGGCAGCGCACGCCGTAGCCGGGGTCTTCGACCTTCTCTGCGCCGGGCTGCTTTTCATGATCGGCCGAAAGCTTCGCGATGTGACGGTCGGGATCGTGCTTGCGTACTCGTGGCTCGCATTCCCCTTCTCGATCTACACGACCAATTCAGGCAGCAACGACGCAATTCCGGCGGCCTTCATCCTCGCCGCCATCTGGCTCCATCGTCAGCCGCTCGCTCGCGGAGCTCTCAGCGCAGCGGCGGGGCTGACGAAGTTCGCGCCGC
>WLNX01000131.1 GCA_009699565.1 Actinomycetota bacterium
TAGCGCCCCGGCCGCAGACTCGGTCGTTCAGGTCCGAACCGCATTCGTCGACGTCAACCCGGGCACCTACCCGGTCTTCGACGTACTGCGCGGCGCCGGAACCAATGGCCGCTACACCTACCCGGCCCAGTCCCCGGCCGCACTGGCTGGGCGCAACCGGGTCACGATTCACCACGACGGCACGCTCGTCGGCACCGCCGGCCACCTCCATCCCGGCGGCCTCTACACCGACCTTTACATCACGCGAGGCAACGAGACGCGCAAGATCTTCCGATCCAATGCCTATTACTACGGCCGCGCGATGGGCGCATCGTGGAACGTCTCGATGGGCGCTACAAACCCCAATTGGAAGGTCGCAGTCAAAGACGGGGACGTCCTCAGCGTTCAGGTCACTTACGACACAACGAAGTCTTCCTGGTACGAGTCGATGGGCATCTCCCCGGTTCAGGTCTCGGTAAGCCCTGCAGGCGGCGTTGACCCCTTCACGGCTGACGGCTACGCGGCGCTGGACCAGAGCGAAGTGCTGACGCATGGAGAGCTGAAAGAGAACCGCGACTACGGCGGACGCAAGACCAAGGGCTACGTTGACGCTCGCAAGCTCGCCGACGGCCCAACGATGTCGCAGGTCGCAATCAAGGACTTCCTTTACAAGCAGGGCGACCTGACAATGCCCGGCCGCAAGGGACGCCCGCCGGTCGTGACCCAAGGCAAGTCGCTTAACTTCGTCAACAAGGACCCCCTGCGCGAGGTCTACCACACGATCACTCCGTGCAAGGCCCCCTGCGACCGGAGCTCAGGAATCAGCTACCCGCTGGCCAACGGCACCAAGATCGATTCCGGCGAGCTCGGTCTTCCGCCGCTTGGCGTGTTCGTCAAGCAGGCGACCGAAGCCAATGGGCCATCGATGACGAGCTGGTCAACACCAACGAATCTTGGTGCAGGCACCTACACCTACTTCTGCCGTGTCCACCCGTTCATGCGCGGTGCGTTCCGGGTCAAAGCAGCGAAGAAGTAAACACCGCGCGGCAGCTACTCTTCGTTACCAGTTTGTTCACCTCAGCGCTCGCTGAGCTCGCGAGAATCGCCAGGTGACTGCGACCAAGGTAGGCATCAACGGCTTCGGGCGCATGGGCCGACTGGCCCTGCGCGCGCTCTGGGACTGGCCCGAGCTGGAAGTCGTCCAGATCAACGAGGTAGCCGGCGACTGCGCGGCCGCAGCGCACCTGATGAACTTCGACTCGGTTCACGGCCGCTGGCGCCATGAGGCTCGCGTGGACGCGGGCGCTCTCGTCGCGGACGGTCGAACGATTCAGTTCAGCGGCCACGCCGACCCGGGCAATGTGCCATGGCGCGAGCAAGGCATCGACATCGTGATGGAATCAACCGGTCAGTTCAGGACGCCGGAGACGATTCAGCCCTTCTTTGACTGCGGCGTCGACACCGTCGTCGTCGCAGCGCCGGTCAAGCAAGGTGCTCTCAACATCGTCGTCGGCGTCAACGACGACCTATACGACCCCGAGCGGGACAAGATCGTCACTGCCGCCTCCTGCACCACCAACTGTCTTGCCCCGATCGTAAAGGTGATCCACCAGGCGATCGGGATTCAGCACGGATCGATCACGACGCTTCACGACATGACGGGAACGCAGTCGGTGGTGGACAGCGCCCATGCGGACCTAAGGCGCGCCCGCGCGGCAAGCCTGTCACTGATTCCCACCACCACCGGCTCTGCGAGCGCCATCGGCATGATCTTCCCAGAGCTGGAAGGCAGACTCGACGGCCTGGCGGTCCGGGTTCCGCTGATGAACGCATCCCTGACCGACTGCGTCTTTGAGCTCGCCAGGCCAACTGATGTCGATGAGGTCAACTCACTTCTTGCCAGCGCTTCCGAAGCGGGACCGCTGGTTGGAATCCTTGGCTACGAGGAGCGGCCGCTGGTCTCGGTTGACTTCAAGGGAGACGCGCGATCGGCGATCGTCGACGCGCGCTCGACTCTGGTGACGAACGGGACACAGGTCAAGATCCTCGCCTGGTACGACAACGAGTGGGGCTACGCAAACCGCTGGTCCGAGCTTGCGAGGACCGTCGCCGGCTCAATCTCGCGAGCTTGAAGATGACCGGCCACCAGAAGCAAAGCCAAGAGGGCTCGGGGGACCTGCGCAACTATGTGCTCGTAACTGCCGCCTACTGGGCCAACACGCTCGCGGACGGCGCCAGCCGCATCCTTGTCCTCTTCTTCTTCTACAACCTGGGCTTTTCTCCGTTCGAGCTGGCGACACTCTTCGCCCTCTACGAGCTATTCGGGATCGTCACCAACCTCGTTGGCGGCTGGCTGGCGGCGCGCTTTGGCCTGAAGTTCACCCTCTTCAGCGGCCTTGCAGTGCAGATAGTCGCCCTTTCGATGCTTGCGCTGGTGCCCGAAGCATGGCTTGTGGTTCCTTACGTGATGGCTTCACAGGCGCTGTCGGGGATCGCCAAGGACCTGACGAAGATGAGCAGCAAGAGCGCGGTCAAGCTGGTCGTCAACGAGGGCGACGAGAGCGCACTCTTCCGTTGGGTTTCGATCCTCACCGGATCGAAGAACGCGCTAAAGGGCGTCGGCTTCTTCCTCGGTGGGCTGCTGCTGACGGTGGTCGGCTTCCAGACCTCGCTGCTGATACTTGCCGCGATCGTGCTGGCTGCCCTGATCGCGACCGCGACGCTGATGCACGGGGGGCTTGGGACCGTTGATGCCAAAGCCAAGTTTCGGCACATGTTCAGCCAGAACCGGGCCGTCAACGTGCTTGCGGCGGCGCGGATATTCCTGTTTGCCTCGCGGGACGTCTGGTTTGTCGTCGGTCTGCCGGTCTTCCTGCGGACCGCGCTCGGCTGGAGCTTCTGGGAAGTAGGCGGGTTTCTCGCCATCTGGGTTATCGGCTATGGCGCGGTGCAGGCGTCGGCACCGAAGTTCGTCAGGCGACGCGCCGCCGGGGGTCACGGCCAGCCGGACGGCAAGACCGCCGCCAGGCTCGCCTTTCTGCTCGCGCTTTTCCCCGCCGCGATCGCCGTCGCGTTGGAAGCCGATGTCGATGAGACTCTTGCGATCGTCGTGGGGCTGGCCGCCTTTGGCGTCATCTTCGCGATCAACTCCGCGGTCCACTCCTATCTGATCCTCTCCTACTCGCACGGAGACAAGGTCGCGATGAACGTCGGCTTCTACTACATGGCTAACGCCGCAGGCCGCCTGATGGGGACGCTCCTCTCGGGCCTCCTCTACCAGTGGCAAGGGCTGGCAGCCTGCCTGTGGGCCTCTGTCGCATTCGTGCTGATTACTGGCCTGCTTTCGCTGCTGCTGCCAAACCGGCGCAGCAGCGTCGGCGAGCAAAGTACTGTCGCTGCCGATGGCATTGCCGATGAAAGAACTCTCACGGCGTGAAGCGATCGCGCTGGCGGCGGCCGCAACGGGTCTGATCGCCAGCGGATGCGCCGACAGCGCGCCCGCCGCTGGAGGCAGGAAGGTGATCGTCGTTGGCGCAGGACTGGCCGGCTTGGGCGCCGCGGCAACGCTGCGCGCGAGTGGCTTCGAAGTAACCGTTCTGGAGGCGCGCGATCGGATCGGGGGGCGCGTTCACACCGTCGACCGCTTCGGGACGAAGATCGACCTTGGCGCCGCTTGGATCCACGACTCGAAGGGCAACCCGCTGACGGCGGTGGCCAGGGATGCGGGGCTCGCAACCGTCCCCACCCACTACGACAGCGTCGAACTGCGTCGTGCCGGCGGGGGCGCTGTCCCGGGCGCGACCACAGCGAGAATGATGGCCTCGCGCGATCGGATCATCGCGTCGCTCTATCGCAAGGCACGGATCCACCCGCGGGACGCGATGGCGCCGTACCTGAACTCTCTGATCCGCGCCCAGCACCAATCCGGCGTTGGCGACGCAGTACTCAGGTGGCTGCTCGGCGTCGAAATACCACTCGACCTTGGCGCCTCACCTTCCGAACTATCGCTTGGCGGCTTCTACGAAGGTGAAGAGTGGGACGGCGGGCCGGATCTGCTGATCAAAGGCGGCGCCTCCCAGCTCGTTGGGGCAATTGCGCGCGGAACAACGGTGCGAACCGGCGTCGAGGTCTCGTCCGTCACCCGCAGCAGCACAGGGGTCACGGTCAAGACCACCGCCGGAGAGACGCTCACCGCGGCAGGCTGCATCGTCACAGTGCCGCTGGGTGTCCTGAAGGCGAGCCGGATTGCCTTCCACCCCCCGCTCCCCAAACGGACCCGTCAGGCCATCTCACGGGTCGGCTTCGGGGTCCTCGACAAGGTCTTCCTTTCCTACGGCTCGCGCTGGTGGCAAGCAAGCACCGCCCAGCTCGGCGTCGTGGGCGCCCCGCTCAGCCAGACCACCAGCGTCTTTCCCCTCTCTGCGGTTACCGGAACGCCGCTCGCGGTTGGATTTGCAGGCGGCCCCTATGCCCGCGGGCTGGAAAGCCAAGGCGGCGGGGCGATGACGCGGGCGATCCTCTCCCGGCTCCAATCTGGATTCGCTCAGGCCTCGTCAGCGGAAGGCACCGCAGAGACCGAATGGCACCTCGACCCATTCGCGCGCGGCTCCTATTCGTTCCTCGCGCCGGGCTCGAGCTGGCGTGACCGCGAAGTGCTGGGAGCCCGAATTGGCCGTGTTCTGTTGGCCGGAGAGCACACCAGCGTTGACCGCCCGTCAACGATGGATGGCGCCTGGCTGGCAGGAAAAGCGGCAGCAGCACGGCTGAGGAAAGCCCTAACTTAAGCCAATTTGCGGACTTTTGATCGCAAAAAGCCCGTATTCGCGGGCAATACGACCGATCGGGTGCTTAGGCTAAAGCCAAATCTCTCCCCAACTGGAAAGAGGACCCGTGAATAAGCAAGATCTAGCAGCGAAGGTGGCAGCAAGCACCGGTTCAACCCAGGCCGAAGCGCAGCGCGCGCTTGACGCCACACTCGACGCAATCGTCAGCGAAGTTGCTGGCGGCGGCGAAGTCAACCTTGCCGGCTTCGGCAAGTTCACAGTCGCTCACCGCAAGGCCCGCGAGGGTCGTAACCCGGCGACTGGCGCAACGATTCAGATCGCAGCCAGCAAGGCACCGAAGTTCTCGGCGCTTGGTGCGTTCAAGAAGGCCGTCAAGGGCTAGCTGCTGACGGCGCCCTACGGGCGCCGCAACTGCAGTCCCGTCGTAACCAGCGGCGTCCCGGCTCTCAGCCGGGGCGCCGCTGTTTTTTGCCCGAGGCGATCCGTGCACCTCCCTGTTAGTTTCAGTTCTCGTGGCCGAGACACCAGCCAACCCGCCTGCCGATCCCAGCGCCTACCCGCACCGGACGACCGTCCAAACCCGCTGGAAGGACAACGACGTCTACGGCCACGTCAA
>WLNX01000132.1 GCA_009699565.1 Actinomycetota bacterium
ATTGCCGGCTCGGCGGCCTCAATCAGTGACCAGTCGAGCGCGTCTTCAAGTACTTGGGGCGGGCCGCTGACGCGGTACATCGGCGAACCCGCGGCCAACGGCACCCTGTGGAGCAGGTGGGTCAGGTCGACGCCGGCGGTCTTCCAGTGCTCGATTGCGTCGTCGGCGACGAGCAGCTCGGTCCGTCCGATCATCTCGTCGATCGTGCGGACGCCGACCGACGCCATCAGCGCGCGCAGTTCCTCGGCGACGAAGAAGAAGAAGTTGACGATGTGCTCCGGGGTTCCCTTGAAGCGCTTGCGCAGCTCGGGATCCTGGGTTGCGATCCCGACCGGGCAGGTGTTGAGGTGGCAGGCGCGCATCATGATGCAGCCGGTCGCGATCAGCGGCGCTGTCGAGAAGCCGAACTCGTCGGCCCCTAGGATCGCGGCGATCGCGACATCGCGGCCGGTCTTGAGCTGGCCGTCGGTCTGAACCGTGATGCGCGAACGAAGATCGTTGAGGCACAGCGTCTGCTGAGTTTCGGCAAGCCCGATCTCCCAGGGAACGCCTGCCGAATGGACCGAGCTGAGCGGAGAGGCGCCGGTGCCCCCGTCATGTCCGGCGATCAGAACGTGGTCGGCGTTGGCTTTTGCAACCCCGGAGGCAACCGTGCCGACGCCGACCTCAGAGACCAGCTTGACCGAGATCTGAGCCTTTGGATTGGCGCAGCGCAGATCGTAGATCAGCTGCTTGAGGTCCTCGATCGAGTAGATGTCGTGATGCGGCGGAGGAGAGATCAGCCCAACGCCAGGAGTCGTGTGGCGAACCCAGCCGATGTACTTGTCGACCTTGTGGCCGGGCAGCTGGCCGCCCTCGCCGGGCTTTGCGCCCTGGGCCATCTTGATCTGGATCTGGTCGGCGTTGGCTAGATAGTGCGAGGTGACGCCGAACCGGCCTGACGCGACCTGCTTGATCGACGAGCGCCGCAGGTCGCCGTTGAGGTCGGGCTCAAAGCGGCGCGGGTCCTCCCCGCCCTCTCCGGTGTTCGAGCGGCCTCCCAGGCGGTTCATCGCAATCGCGAAGGTCTCGTGCGACTCGGTCGAGATTGAACCGAGCGACATCGCTCCGGTGGCGAAGCGCTTGACGATCTCCTTGGCAGGCTCAACATCGTCAATCGGGATTGCTTCGACATCGTCGCGGAAGCGCAGGAGCCCACGCAGAGTGGCGCGGCGGGTCGCCTCGTCGTTGCAGATCCTTGCGTATTCGTCGTAACGGCTCTGGGCGTCGCCGTCTTCAGGCTGGATACGCACCGACTGCTGCAGCGCGGCGATTGCGTCAGGGTTCCACATGTGCTTCTCGCCGTCACGGCGCCAGGCGTAGATCCCACCAACCGGAAGCAAGGGGTCGTCTTTCTCGCCCGAGAGCGGCCATGCGCGCGCATGCCGCTCAAGCGCTTCCTTGCCAAGAACATCCAGGCCAATTCCCCCGACCCTCGACGCAGTCCCGGTGAAGTGGCGATCGACGAGCTGCTGCTCGAGTCCGACCGCTTCGAAGATCTGTGCACCGCAGTACGACTGAATCGTCGAGATGCCCATCTTGGAGATCGTCTTCAGAAGCCCCTTGCCAAGCGCCTTGACGACATTGCGCTCGGCTTGGTCCGGGCTGTCCACTCCGTCGACGTGACCCTCGGCAGCCATTTCGGCGGCGCTGTCGAGCAGCAGATAAGGGTTGATTGCGCTCGCCCCGTAGCCGATCAGCGTGGCGAAGTGATGAACCTCGCGCGGCTCTCCGCTTTCAAGAACGAGCCCTGCCTGCAGCCGGTTGCCAAGCCGCACCAAGTGATGGTGGACGGCGGCGACTGCCAGCAGCGCCGGGATCGGCGCCCGCTCTGCGCCCATCCGCCGATCGGACAGGATCACGATCGACGCGCCGGCGGTGACGGCATCGTGCGCCTCGTCACAGAGGTTCGCAAGGCGGCGGCTGAGGCCGTCCGGACCTTCCTCAATTGGCCAGGTGATGTCGAGCGTGTGAGCGCGGAAGATGTCGCGCTCAACGTTGCGGAGCGTCTCAAGCTCTTGGTTGCGCAGGATCGGCTGATCCATCACGAGCTGGTGAGCGTGCTCGGGCGACTCGCCCAGCAGGTTGCGCTCGGCGCCAACTGAGGTCGCCAGCGACATCACGATCGACTCGCGGATCGGGTCGATTGGAGGATTCGTCACCTGCGCGAATAGCTGCTTGAAGTATGAGAAGAGCGGCGGCGCACAGTCCGACAGGACCGCAAGCGCGGCATCGTTGCCCATCGAACCGATCGGCTCCTCGCCCTTGCTCGCCATTGGCGCGATCAGGACGCGCAGATCCTCCTGGCTGTAGCCGAACGCCTGCCGGCGCAGATGGCTGGGAAGGACCCCGGTCATCGTCACGTGAGCCGGTTCGAGATCGTCAAAGTGGACGCAGTTGTTGTCGTACCAGAGTTCGTAAGGCTGCTTGCTGGCAACTTCCTGCTTGACCTCTTCGTCCTCGATGATCCGTCCCTGCTCAAGGTCGACGAGGAAGATCTTGCCCGGCTGGAGGCGACCGAGGCGTTTTACGTTGGAAGGATCGATGCCGAGCATCCCGGCTTCCGAACCAAGCGCCACGAGACCGTCCTTCGTCTCCACCCAGCGGCCAGGGCGCAGCCCGTTGCGATCCAACGTTGCACCTACGACGCGGCCGTCGGTGAAGCAGACCGAGGCCGGACCGTCCCATGGCTCGAGCAGGCAGGAGTGGAAGGCGTAGAAGCCCTTGAGGGCAGGCGAGAGGTCGGCCCGGTCGCGGTAGGCCTCCGGGATCATCATCATCGCCGAGTGCGGCAGCGAGCGGCCGGCGAGCATCAAGAGCTCAAGGACGTTGTCAAAGGTCGCCGAGTCGGACCCTCCCGGGCGCACAATCGGCATCACCTTCTGAAGGTCGGGACCGAACAGCTCACTGGCGAGAGAGCTCTCCCTCGCGCGCATCCAGTTGATGTTCCCCATCAGCGTGTTGATCTCGCCGTTGTGGGCGATCACGCGGAACGGATGCGCGAGCTCCCAGCTCGGGAAGGTGTTGGTCGAGAAGCGCGAGTGAACGAGAGCCAGCGCCGAGGCAAAGCGTTCGTCGCTGAGATCCGGGTAGAACTTCGAGACCTGACGCGACATCAACATGCCCTTGTAGACGCAGGTGCGGGAGGAGAAGCTAGGCGAGTAGAAGTCGGGGCCGGCTGAGAGCTCGACGATCCGTCGAATCACGTAGCACTTGCGCTCGAATGCATCCTGGTCGCGGTCAAAGCCTGGTCCAGCTCCGATGATCGCCTGGCTGATGTGGGGACGCGAGCTGTTGGCGGTCTCGCCGACGAAACGCTCGTCCACGGGAACGTCGCGCCATCCGAGGAAGATCTGCCCCTCTACGCGCGTGTTCAGCTCCACAAGCTGCTGCAACTTGCGACGACGCTCGGGATCCTGCGGCATGAAACAGACTCCGACCGCGTAGAGGCCTTGGGCCGGCAGTTCGAAGTCGAGGACTCCGCGCAGGAAGGCGTCTGGAATCTGAACGAGGATTCCGGCTCCGTCGCCGCTGTTTACGTCGGCGCCCTCGCCGCCGCGGTGCTCGAGATTGTCGAGCGCTTCGAGCGCCTGCTCAATAACCCGATGGGAAGGGACGTTGTCAAGTTTCGCGACCATCGCGACGCCGCAAGCGTCATGCTCGTTGGCCGGGTTGTAGAGGCCCTGAGGCCCTGGTCGCGTATTGAAGGTCATCGCTAAAAATCGCTGCGGGCAGCCTGCTGTGCGCCGGCCCCCAAAGCGAACCGCCCATTCTAGTGGCAGAAGGGGTTTTCGGGGACTCCCGCTGCGCCCGCCTTTTTGAGCGATATCTAAAGAGTTCGGCTGGTCTCGGCGTCGCTGTGCGAGCAGAGCCCCGGCATGTTTCCAACCGGACGAGCGGGGCAGCCGGTGCAGAGGCCCCTGTGAGGATGATCACTGACCGGAAAGTCCGATTTGGTGACGGTCTCGGCGGCGGCGCGAAGCCGGCCGACGAGCTCGCCTTCCTGAGAGGAGTTGAAGGTCGCACTGACGCGCTCGCCCGGGCGCTGAAGGAAACAGTGGATCACTTCGACCTCCTCCGCCCCTCGCCTCAGGGCGGCGAGCGCATATGCGTCCCGTTGAAGGCCGTAGCGAGCCTCGACCTTGTGGTCGAGATCGTCGTCATCACCGACCTTGTCTGTCTTGTAGTCGACCACGAGCATGCGCCCATCGGCGCCGGCAGCGAGCGCGTCGATCGTTCCGACAAGCACGGGAAGGGTTGGATCACCGGGCACGATCTCAAGCGCGAAACTGCTCTCGCACTCGACGTCGGTCGATTCGGACAGCTCTTCCCAGACCGGGCTGCCGATGAAGGCTTCGAGCATTGTTCGCTGATCCTTGATCGAATCCCGATCGGTCTTGGCGCCCTCAATGGACGATGCAACATCGAGGATCTGCTCTTCCGACGGCGCCTGCTCATCGGCCGAGAACGTCAACTTCTCAAGCAACTGGTGGGTCAGCGTCCCCCTGGCTCTCGCCCCAACGGAGCCGTCGCTGTAGCCGTCATCCTCACGCGGCGGCAACCCAACAAGATTCTCTAGGTACCAGCGGTACGGGCACTCCGCCACGCGCGCGAGCAACGAATAGCTAATCGTCGCGACGGCCGGCGCCGCGAGAGCGCTTAGCGCGACTGGGATTGCCTGCGCCGTCCCTGCGCCGTCGCCTGCCTCCTTCGCCACGGGATCGGCGAAGAGCTCGGCGGCCCGGTCGGGAGAGCTGACTACAAGCTTTATTTCGCCTTCCCCATGCTCGCTCGCGATCGGCACGATCTGATCGCCCCCCGCCTCGATCAGCTCGGTTGCGTTGGCGCCAAGCAGCCCGGGCACCATCCAGATCAGGCAACTGCGCCCCCGCGTGTCGTCGATCGACCAATCGGCGCCTGCCTTCTCGGCCCCGGAGAGAATCAGGCGGCGCTCCGCCCGCGTGACGGCAACGTGAATCTTTCGCCGCCGCTCAAAGTGGGCGGCGAGATCGGCCTGCTGCTTGAGCTCCGCCATTGCGCCGAGCTCCTGCTTCTCGCCCTCGTCTCCGGCGCAGTAGAGCGCACAGCCAACCTGGCCGCCGTCGACGCGAATCATCGGGCTGTCCGAGCGCACACCGGTGCCCAGAGTCGGAACAACGACCACCGGGTACTCAAGTCCCTTGGCCGAATGGATGGTCATTAGCCGCACCGGGCCGTCGGGATCGCTCTCGTCGTCGTCGACATCACCCCCGAGCGGCGCGTCGGTCTCGTCCGAGCGACCCTCGGAAGCCTCCGCCACCCAAGCCACAAATCGGCGCA
>WLNX01000133.1 GCA_009699565.1 Actinomycetota bacterium
CCTCTTCATCTGGTACTCAAACATGCTCGGGTACCTGCCCTTGCCAACCAACACCGAAGAGATGGTTCGCATCTTCGGCATCGAGGTCCCGTCGCTTGCTCTGTACGCGGCTACCGCCAACATCTCGGTGCCGCTCGTCCTGACCCTCGTCGTCGTGGTCAGCTACCACTTCGAAGGGATCCGCGCCAAAGGGCCGGTCAAGTACCTGAAGGGCTGGGTTCCCGCGGGCGTAACCGGTCCTGCCGCGGCACCGATCTTCCTGATTGAGGTGATCTCGCAGTTCGTTCGGATCGTCTCGCTCTCCGTGCGACTCTTCGCCAACATTCTCGCCGGCCACCTGCTGATCCTGTTCATGGGCGGCGGTCTCGTGGTGCTGCTGAACCTCGCGCTCATAGGGTCGATCATTCTCGGCCTCGTGACCGGTACGCTCGCGGTAGCTTTCTACATATTCGAGGTTGGCCTCGTGGCGACCCTCCAAGCCTTTATCTTCACGACCCTGGCAGCGATCTATCTCGGCGGCGCCGTCGCCGAAGAACACTAAGGAGCACGAACACAGTGGACCTCCACCTGATAAGCCAAATTGCCCAGTCGGGCGTCACCGCCGATGTTGCCCAGGAGTACGGGCGCAAGGGCATGAAAGCAATCGCCCTCGGTATCGGCGCCGGACTCGGAACGATCGGCCCCGGCATCGGCGTCGGTTACATCTTCGGCAAGGTGATCGAATCGGTCACCCGTCAGCCAGAGATGAAGGATGAGATCACCTCGATTCAGTGGCTTGGATTCGCCCTGACAGAGGCGATCGTGTTCTACGCCTTCATCTTCGGCCTCATCGCCTTCTTCCTCGGATAAAGCAATGATTGCCGCACTAACGCCCATCGCTTCGGCCGCGGCCGAAGAAGGCAGCAGCACCTTCCTCGTCAGCCCCAACGTTGGGCTGATGATTTGGACGCTGCTCGCCTTCGGCGTGACCCTGATCGTGCTCAACAAGTTCGCTTTCCCGGCGATTCGTGATGCGCTCGACAAGCGGGTCAAGATGATTGAGGACTCGATTGCCGACGCGGAAAAGGCGCGCGAGGAATCCGACGCGCTGCTTGCGGAGTACCGCGAGCGGCTCAAGGATGCACGCGTCCAGGCCGATGAGATTGTGATGCGTGCGCGCAAGAACGCGGAGACGTTCGAAGCCGATTCCACGGAGGAGGCGCGCGCAAAGCGGGCAGAGATGCTCGATCAGACGCGCCGCGACATCGAAGCCGAAACCCGCCGTGCGATCGAAGAGATTCGCTCCGAGGTTGCGGACCTAACGGTCCTCGCCACGGAGAAGGTGACCGGTCGAGTTCTGACCGACGCCGATCAGCAGCGTCTCGTTGACGAGGCGCTCGCGGATCTCGACTTCTCGGCGATCAGCGGCGAGAGGCGCAACTAGGAACATGGAAGCCATTGCCCAGGTCTATTCGCGCTCTCTCTTCGAGGTCGCGAGCGAGCGCGGTGAAGTCGCGCTTGTGCGCGAGCAGCTCGGTCAGCTGGCCGACGCGCTGGCCGAGAACGAGGAGCTGAGGATGTTCTGCTTCTCGCCGTACTTCTCGACCGAGGAGAAGAAGGCCGGGTTGGCAAAGGCGATCGACGGAGCAGATCCTGCGGTGGAGAACTTCCTGATGCTGCTGGCCGAAAACCAGCGGCTTCCGGTGATCTTCCGCGTGCGCGAAGAGTTCGATCGCCTCTGCGACGAGGCGGAAGATCTGCTCGCAGTCACCGTCACCAGTGCAGTAGCGCTTGATCCGGCAGTTGTAAACCGGATCGGCGAGCAGATCGGGCGGCAGACCGGACGCAAGATCGAGCTCGCAGAACAGGTGGACCCAACGATCCTCGGCGGCTTCATTGTCCGCGCCGGCGATTCAATTCTTGACGCATCAATCCGCAACCGACTTGAACAGCTTCGTACAGAGGTCGCGCGCGCTTAAAGCGCGGCGAATCCAAGGAGAACAAAAGACCATGCAGATCAAGCCCGACGAGATCACCAGCATCCTCAAGTCCCGCATCGAAGGCCTCGAGGCCGGCGGCGCAGAGCTGACCGAGGTCGGCACCGTGCTGTCCATCGGTGACGGAATTGCCCGTATTCACGGGCTCGAGAACTGCCAATCACTGGAGATGCTCGAACTCCCGCACGGGGTCACCGGCCTCGCGCTAAACCTTGAATCCGACAATGTCGGCGCCGTGCTCTTCGGCAACTGGACGCAGATCGTCGAAGGCGACATCGTCAAGCGCACCGGGCGCCTGCTCGAGGTTCCGGTAGGCGACGCGCTGCTGGGCCGGATCGTTGACCCGCTTGGCCGCCCGCTCGACGGCAAGGGTGCCCTCAACACCACCGAGACGCGACTCGCCGAGTTCAAAGCCCCAGGCGTCGTCCAGCGTCAGCCGGTCACCGAGCCGATGCAGACCGGCCTCAAGGCGATCGACTCGATGATCCCAGTAGGCCGCGGCCAGCGCGAGCTGATCATTGGTGACCGCCAGACAGGCAAGACATCAATCGCGATCGACACGATCATCAACAACAAGGACAGCGAATTGGTCTTTGTCTACGTTGCGATCGGGCAGCGGATGGCGACCGTCGTGCAGCTCGCCGAGACGCTCGCCGAAGCCGGCGCGCTTGAGCGGACGATCATCGTCGCCGCAGCCGCCGACGAGTCGGCTCCGATGAAGTACCTCGCTCCCTACGCCGGTTGCGCGATGGGCGAGTACTTCCTCTACAAGGGCGGCCACGTCGTCGCCGTCTACGACGACCTCACGAAGCACGCCTTCGCATACCGCCAGATGTCACTGCTGCTGCGCCGCCCGCCGGGCCGCGAGGCATACCCGGGCGACGTCTTCTACCTCCACAGCCGCCTGCTGGAGCGCTCGGTCAAGCTCAACGACGAGCTTGGCGGCGGTTCGCTCACTGCTCTGCCGATCATTGAGACGCAGGCTGGCGACGTGTCGGCATACATCCCCACCAACGTGATTTCGATCACCGACGGTCAGATCTTCCTTGAGCCGAAGCTCTTCAACTCGGGAGTACGTCCGGCAATCAACGTCGGCATCTCGGTATCGCGGGTCGGCGGCAACGCGCAGCTGGCGCCGATGAAGAAGATCGCCGGCCGCCTGAAGATCGAGCTCTCGCAGTTCCGCGACCTCGAGGCCTTCGCGCAGTTCGGCTCCGACCTTGACGCCGACACCCAGCGCACGCTGGCCCGCGGCGAGCGGCTCGTGGCGACCCTTAACCAGAGCGAGCGCGACCCGCTTGCGATTGAGCTCCAGGTGGCGCAGATCTTTGCGGCCACTTCGGGTGCGCTCGACCGCATCACGGTCGAGCGGATTCCCGAGTTCCTCGACGGACTCACGCAGCGTGCCCGCTCCGAGGACGCTGCCACGCTGGAGAAGATCCGCGGCGGCGACTGGTCCGACGAAACCCAGGCTGCACTGGCAAAGATTGTCAGCGGCTTCGCCGACGACTTCGGCTACGACCTCGACGAAGAGGGTCAGCCGATTGTTGACACCGGCGTCGGTGACACGACGCGCGGCGAAGAGGGCCTGCGCTCGATCGAGAAGGCCAAGGCGGAGGCAGCGGCGACCGCCCTCTAGCGCTCGCCGCAAGACCCGAACATGTCCCAGCGGGACGTAAAACACCGGATTGAATCCGTTAAGAACCTCCGCAAGATCACGAGCGCGATGCAGATGGTCGCGGCCGCACGGCTGCGCCGCGCAGAGCAGCGCATCTCGGCGCTGCGCCCGTACGCGGGAGCGATCCGCCGGATGACGCGTCAGGCATCGGCCGCAGCCGGCGGGGAGGTTTCAGGCAACCCGATCCTGCAGGAGCACGACAAGCTCGAGACGGTCGCGATTCTGCTGGTCACGGGCGACCGCGGTCTCGCCGGTGCCTTCAACTCTCAGATCATCCGGGCCGGCCTCGCCGCTGCTGCCGAGTATGCCGCCGAGGGCGTCGCGGTCCGCTACTACGCCGTTGGTCGCCGCGGAGTCTCGTCTCTGATCTTCCGCAAGCTCGATCCGGTTGGACGCTATGTCGGTTTCACCGACCGCCCGGGCTACGCCGACGCCCGCGAGATCGCCGGCGCCCTGATGGCCGCCTACGTTGACGACGAGGTGGACCGCGTTGAGGTCTTTTACAACGGTTATGTCTCTGCTCTCACGCAGGAGGTGCGCCGCGAAGTGCTGCTGCCGCTCCAGCAGGCGACCGTCGACGAGGAGATCGCCAAGGCCGAAGAGGAGAGCGACGGCAGCGAGGTGCACCACGCCCTTGTTGACTACGAACCCGATCCGGCCGAGATCCTCCAGCGCCTGATCCCCGATTACGTTGAGATTTCGCTCTACAGGGCACTGCTTGAGTCGACCGCGTCCGAGCATGGTGCCCGGATGACGGCGATGCGCAGCGCCTCGGAGAACGCCGGCGAGGTCATCAATGACCTGACGCTGGAGATGAACCGTGCACGTCAAGCTGAAATTACGCAGGAAATCATGGAAGTTGTCGCCGGCGCTGAGTCGCTGACCTGATCACAAACAAATCAGAGGAACAAATGGAATCTGCCAGCAGCAACATTGGACGCATCGAAGAGGTCAAGGGAGTCGTTATTGAGGCTTCCTTCCCTGACACGCTGCCTGAGATCAACTACGCGATCACCGTCGAGCTTGGCGGTGAGACCCTCGTCTGCGAGGTCCAGCAGCAGCTCGGCGACGACCGCGTCCGCGCAGTCGCAATGGACACCACCGACGGGCTCGCCCGCGGCGCAGCCGTCACCGACACGAAGGGTCCGATCACGGTTCCCGTCGGCGAGCAGACGCTCGGCCGCATCTTCAACCTGCTCGGCGAGACGATCGACGGCGGCCCCGCACTCGAGGTTCAGGAACGCCGACCGATTCACCAGCCCGCGCCTGACGTTGAGGACCTGACTCCGACGACCGAGATGTTCGAGACCGGCATCAAGGTGATCGACCTGCTCGCTCCTTACGCCAAGGGCGGCAAGGTTGGGCTCTTCGGCGGAGCCGGAGTGGGCAAGACCGTCCTCATTCAGGAGCTGATCCACAACCTCGCCAAGGAGCACGGCGGACTGTCGGCATTCTGCGGCGTCGGCGAGCGCTCCCGCGAAGGAAACGACCTCTGGCTCGAGATGAAGGAATCGGGCGTGATCGACAAGACGATGCTCGTCTTCGGTCAGATGAACGAGCCTCCGGGAGCCCGCATGCGCGTCGCCCTCTCAGGGCTGACGATGGCCGAGTACTTCCGCGACCAGGGCCAGGACGTGCTGCTCTTCATCGACAACATCTTCCGCTTCGTCCAGGCCGGCTCGGAAGTGTCCGC
>WLNX01000134.1 GCA_009699565.1 Actinomycetota bacterium
GCCGGCTTGCCAAGGCGAAGCGCTTCACCAGCTCGTCGCGCAGATCTTCCGGTTCGACGATCGCGTCGATAATTAGCTCGGAGGCAAGGTGCAGCAGGTTGATGTCGGCTGCGTACTCTTCGCGCAGCTCGGCGGTAACGCGCTCACGCTCGGCCTCGTCTTCGATTGCCTGAAGTCGGAATTTCAAGCGGCCCGCACCTTGAGATCGGTTTCTCCGACGCGGCCGGCACCCCGGCGGGCGGCACCGCTGGCTCGATGATGTCCTTGCTGCGCGGCGCTTACGGCGGTTAGCTGGGGTGAAGAGGTAAGGCAGGTTCTGGGGGAGACCAAACTGACAGATCCGCATTCACAACTTCAGAGTGGTACAGTTGTGAAATGGATTTCCCACACCCCCTCCCCGAACCACTCGTTGACCTGATTGCTGAACGCTTCCGCGTTATCGGCGAGCCGATGCGAATTCGCTTGCTCGACGCGCTTCGTGACGGCGACGCAACCGTCGGCGAGCTGACCGAAAGGCTTGGCGCTACTCAGCAGAACGTCTCCAAGCACCTCGGCGTGCTTCATCGCGCAGGCATCGTCGGCCGCGAGCGCCAAGGCACGTCGGCGATCTACTCGATCAGCGACGACTCCGTCTTCGATCTTTGCGAGCAGGTTTGCGGCGGGCTACGCAAGCAGGCAGGCGAACGCGATCAAATTCTTAGCGCGGTGGCGTCATGAACTCCAAGTGGCCGCTTGAGCGGGTCCTCTTTGCAATGGCTGGGACGATGACGCTGCTCAGCGCCTTGCTCGTTCTGCTCGTCTCGCCATGGTTCTTACTGTTGACGGCGCTCGTTGGCATCAATCAATGGATGTATGTCGCATTCGGCGCCTGCCCGGCGTCGCTCATTCTGGGCCGAGCCTGCGGGCTGCGCTCCAACACCGCAGGACAAGGGAGCTGAAAATGAACGCAAAGTACGGACCGCTCGGCCGACTCGGTCGCTACACCGCCACGCACTTCAAGCTCGTTGTAATCGCATGGGTTGTCGTTGCAGTCGCCTTCGGCATCTTTGCGCCGCGCGTTGAGACCGCGCTCTCCGGAGCCGGCTGGGAAGCGACCGGCTCCGAATCGGTTGCCGCCCGCCAAGCGATCGACAAGAACTTCAACGGACTCTCGTCAAGCGCGCTGATGGTCGTTGTTCACTCCAACCAAGCGACCATCAATGACCCCGCTTTCGAGGCCGCGATCGCGAAGTCGAGCAACATTCTCGCCGCCGACCCGAACGTCACGAAGGTAGTCGCGCCGCAGCCGGGAACGTCAATCTCGCGCGATCGCCACACCGCCGTGATTCAAGCCGGCGCGGGAGCTGACTCAAACACAATGGTTCGATCGGCCGATGAGTTGAAGACGAGCTTGACCGCCGCTGAGGCCGGGGGTGTGACTGTCTCGCTCACGGGCGCTAGCGGCATGTGGTCCGACTTCAATAAAGCTAACCGCTCGGCAATGATGAAGAGCGAGCTGATCTCTTGGCCGGTCACGCTGATCATCTTGCTGTTCGCCTTTGGCTCGCTGGTCGCCGCGGGCCTTCCGCTGATGCTTACGATCCTCGGCCTCGTTGCCTCTGCGGGCTCGCTCTACCTGGGCACGCAGGTGCTCGACATCTCAATTTGGGCGATGAACTTCGCGCTGATGTTCGCGCTCGCGCTCGGCATCGATTACGCGCTCTTCATCGTGATGCGCTTCCGCGGTGCCCTCTTCGGCTCGCACCTTTCGGCAGAAGATGCTGTCGCTGAGACGATGGACACAGCTGGCAAAGCAGTCCTCTTCAGCGGCGTTACGGTGCTGATCTCGCTAACGGCGGTGATGCTCGTTCCCTCGCCAGCCTTCCGCTCGATGGCACTGGGAATCATGGTCTCGGTCGCATTCATCCTCGCCGCCACACTGACACTTCTGCCAGCAGTACTAGGCAAGCTTGGGCCGCGGGTCGACAAGCTGGCGCTGCCTTGGGTTCACTCCGGAGAGCACCGCTCAGCGCGCTTCGCGGCATGGGCCGAGCGGCTCTGGAAGCGTCCGCTGGCCTACGGCGCCGTGGCGCTGATCATCTTGGTCGCGCTGACGATCCCGGTCTTCTCGCTCAATACGGGAATGCCGTCGATCAAGGTCGTTCCCGCGGGCGACGGATCGCGCGTTGGGTACACGCAGGTGCAGGACGCCTTCGGGCCAGGCGCCCCGGGAGCGCTACAGATCGTCACTTCGCAAGGCGATGCCGCTGCGGCCGGTGCCCTCGCCAAATCTGACCGGGGTGTTGCGGCCGTTATGGCGCCGGTCTCCGGCGGTTCAGGGATGGCGCTAATTCAAGTGATCCCCGCCAATGATCCCTCCAACCAGGCCGTTGGCGCGACCGTTGATCGGCTCAGGGCTTCACTGCCCGCAGGCTCAATGGTCGGGGGCGCGGTCGCCGAAAACCATGACCTCGAAGCACTGCTTTCGGCTAAGACGCCGCTCGTGATCGGCGTGATTATGGTGCTCGGGTTCCTGCTGCTGCTCGTCGCGCTACAAGCGCCGATCATTGCCGCGGTCGGTGTGTTGATCAGTCTGCTGGCTACGGGCGCCGCGTTCGGCGCGGCGAAGCTGATCTTCCAAGACGGAACCGGCAGTAGCCTGCTCGGCTTCGAGCCGCAAGGCTTCCTCGACGCATGGGGGCCTGTTTTCTTCTTCGCGATGATCTTCGCGATATCCATGGACTACACCGTCTTCCTGCTCTCCTCGGCGAAGGAGCACTGGGATCACTCGCACGATCCACATGAAGCGATGGTCGGTGGCCTCGCTCATTCAGGCCGCGTGATCTTCGCGGCAGCGGGCGTGATGGTTGCCGTCTTCTTCACCTTCGCGCTCTCCGGGCCGCTGCCGCCAAAGGAGATGGGGATCATTCTCGGCGTCGCCGTGCTGCTCGACGCCTTCCTCGTCCGGCTCGTCTTGCTGCCGGTGATTCTCAGGCTGCTAGGCAAGTGGGCTTGGTGGCTGCCTTCGCCGCTGCGGAAAGTTCTGCCCGACGTACGCTTCGGCCACTAAACCGGGCGAACGCTGCCGCGGCGGGGCGTGCGCTCGCGGCGCCGCCGGCTTGCCAAGGCGAAGCGCTTCACCAGCTCTTCGCGCAGATCTTCCGGTTCGACGATCGCGTCGATAATTAGCTCGGAGGCAAGGTGCAGCAGGTCGATGTCGGCTGCGTACTCCTCTCGCAGCTCTGCGGTCACGCGTTCGCGTTCGGCGTCATCCTCGATTGCCTGAAGCCGGTTCAAGTGGACGGCGTTTACGGCGGCCTGCGGGCCCATCACGGCGATCGACGCGCCCGGCAGCGCCAGCACGCCGTCCGGTTCGAACGCCGGGCCGGCCATCGCGTAAAGGCCGGCGCCGTAAGCCTTGCGCACGATCACTGAGATCTTCGGAACTGTCGCTTCGCTCAAGGCGGCGATCATCTTCGCCCCGTGGCGGATGATCCCCTGGCGCTCAACTGCAGTTCCGATCATGAAGCCGGGCACGTCGGCTAGGAAGAGAATCGGCAGACCGAAGGCGTTGCATAGCGAGATGTGGCGCGCAGCTTTGTCGGCCGAGTCCACAAAGAGGACGCCGCCCTTGACCTTCGGCTGGTTGGCAACGATCCCGATCGGCTCGCCGTTCAGGCGCGCAAAGCCGACGACCAGCTCTTTCGCCCAGCGGGCGTGAAGTTCAAAGAAGCTGCCCTCGTCGATCACGCCGTCGATCACCACGCGCATGTCGAACTGCTGGTTCTCGTCGGCTGGGATCTGATCGTTCGTGAGTGCGCTCGCGGCGTCAGATGGCGCGGCGAGCGCCGCCGGCTCGTCGAAGCTGGTCGGCAGGTAGGAGAGGTGGCGCTGCGCTGCGGCGATCCCCTCCTCGTCATCGGCAACGAGGATGTGGCCGCAGCCGGAGACGCCGGTGTGCATCTTTGCGCCGCCCATCTCTTCCAGAGTTACCTGCTCACCGATCACCATCTCCGCCATCCGCGGTGAGCCCAGATACATCGAGGCGTTTCCGTCGCGCATGATCACGACATCGCAGAAGGCCGGGATGTAGGCACCTCCTGCGGCGCTCGGGCCAAACAGCACGCAGACCTGCGGCACCACGCCGGAGAGCTCAACCTGGTTGAAGAAGATTCGCCCGGCGCCGCGGCGGCCGGGGAACATCTTGACCTGGTCGGTGATCCGAGCACCGGCGGAGTCAACGAGGTAGACGATCGGTATCCGCCGCTCGAGCGCCCGCTCCTGGATCCGCAGGATCTTTTCGACCGTCTTTGCGCCCCACGAACCGGCCTTCACCGTTGGGTCGTTGGCCATCACTGCGACTGGGCGACCGGCGACGGTGCCCACACCGGTCACTACCCCGTCAGCGCCAAGGCCGTCCTCTTGCCAGTTGGCGAGCAGCCCTTCCTCCGCGAATGAGCCTTCATCGAGCAGCAGCGCAACTCGTTCGCGAACCGGCAGGCGGCCCTGCTCGAGGGCCTTCTCGCGGTGGCGCTCGGTGCCGCCCGCTAGTGCTCGCGAGGCAGCGTCTTCGAAGGCATCCGGATTACTCATCGCCGCTCACCCTATCGCCGCCCGGGGGAGCACCGCGGCCGACTAGAGCGCTGCGACGACGAGACTGTTTCCGCCCGCTCGCTTCGCCGAGTAGAGCGCGCTGTCGGCGGCACGGTAGATCAGGTGCCACGACGGTCCTTTTCGTTCAACAAGTACGCCGCCGAGCGACGCTGCCGCCGTTAGCCCGTGATCAAGTTCGATCGCCGCGATTGCGGAGCGGATCCGCTCGCCTCCGGCCGCGAGTGCCTCGGCGTCGCAGTCCTGAAGCAGGACGGCAAATTCGTCCCCGCCGAAGCGAGCCATCATGTCGCCTTCGCGCAGCGTCGCGCTCGCCTCGTCAGCGACGGCGCGCAGGAAGGCGTCGCCAGCTTGGTGGCCGATCGTGTCGTTCACCTGCTTCAGACGGTCGAGGTCCAAGAGGATCACGCCGATTGACCCTAGGCGGCGGTCGCTCGACCCAAGGTTACGGTTGATCGCCTGCTCAAATGCGGCCCGGTTGGGGAGGCCGGTTAGCCCGTCGGCAAGTGCCCTGCGCTCAATGTCGCTACGGATGCCGACCTCGGCGAGTGCGGTTGCGAGCTCGCTCAGTTCCTCGACCAAGCGAGTGGTTGCGGCGAGGGTTTCGAGCTTCGGATCGTCCGCGCGGGCCAGCGTGACGAGCAGCCCAATTTCCTCCCCGTCCAGCCCTACAGGCA
>WLNX01000135.1 GCA_009699565.1 Actinomycetota bacterium
TTCGCACCCTGATCTGGCCGCCGCCAACCTCGAATTGCCCCGTACGCCCGGGTCGGAGACGCGCCTGCGCGACGTCCTGGCGCCGCTGCGCGAGCAGGCAAGCTACGTCATCATCGACTGTCCGCCGTCTCTGGGCCCTCTTACGATCAGCGCGCTAGTCGCTGCCGATCGGGTGATCGTGCCCGTACAGACCGAGTATTTCGCCCTCGAGGGGCTCGCCGGCCTGTTGGACACGCTCAGCCTCGTTCAGCGCGAGCTGAATCCAAGGCTGGTGATTGCCGGGATGCTGCTGACGATGCACGACGGCAGGACGCGGCTCTCCCGCGACGTTGAGCGCGAAGTCCGCGAGCACTTCCCAGACCTCGTTTTCGAGACGGTAATCCCGCGCAATGTGCGCGTCGGCGAGGCGCCGAGCTATGGCCGTCCGGTTATCCATCACGATCCGCATTGCGCGGGGGCCGAGGCATATTTTGCACTCGCTCAGGAGGTAGCAACCCGTGGCTGACACAGGCATTGGACGTGGCTTGGCCGCGATCCTCGAACTTCGCCCCGAAGACGGCACACCGCAGCCCGAGTTGCGGCAGCTCAACATTGGCTTGATCGCACCGAACCCGGACCAGCCGCGCCGTCGCTTCGACGAAGAGGCCTTGGTGGCGCTCTCGGACTCGCTCGCCTCGCAGGGAGTCCTTCAACCGGTACTGGTGCGCCCGATCCCGGGTGGCACCTACGAACTGGTCGCAGGGGAGCGCCGCTGGCGTGCGGCCCAGCTGGCAGGCCTTGAGCAGATCCCGGCGATCATCGAACAGCGCGACGACGCTGAAGCGCTCGAAGCAGCGATTGTCGAGAATATGGCGCGTGCCGACCTCAACCCGGTTGAAGAGGCAAGAGCGGTCGCAGCGCTCGTCGAAGAGCTGGGAATGACCAAGAAAGCGGTCGGTCGGCGCGTCGGGCGCAGCCGCTCCGCAATTTCAAACCTGCTTCGAATCCTCGACCTTCCCGACTCGGTGCTGGCAATGCTCGAGGAGGGTTCGCTGAGCGAGGGGCACGGCCGCGCCTTGCTGCTCGCAGAGGACCACTCGGACCGCAAGCGCCTCGCGAGGGCGGCAAACGAAGGCGGGTGGTCGGTGCGAGTCCTGGAGGACCGTGCGCGCAAGGCAAACGACCTCTCAGCTGGCAAGAAGGGCAAGGCCAAGCGCGCCAACGGCGAGATGCACCCGGACCAGCTTGATGCCTGCGCACAGATCGCTGAAACGCTGGGTGAAGCCTTCGGCCGCGAAGTCAAGGTTCGTCCCCGCGGAACTGCATACAAGGTCGAGCTGACCGTCGACGACCCGGCCGATGCAGAGCTCGTCGCGGGACTGATCGCCGCCCGCAGGCTCTCCTGACCGCACGGGTAGGCTGCTCCTCGCTATCCTGCCGTTTCCTACGGGCGATTAGCTCAGTTGGTTAGAGCGCGTCTCTGATAAGGACGAGGTCCCAGGTTCGAATCCTGGATCGCCCACTCGCCGCCGTCGACCCCCAGGTCGCCGTCCGCGCTGTCCGTCAGCGAAGCGGTCTCTGCGGCCCGTGACGAGGGAGCTGACGCCCTAGAGGGCTGCTAAGAGGCAGATGACAGTAGGAAGACCGTTGGAGTCGATCCAGGCCTACCGCCGCTAGATCAGCGCCGGGCCTCTTGCGGGCCGGCTAGGAAGCCGCCCAGCCCGCTCAGAGGGGAATCCGGGCCAACCAGACTCAGTGTGTCGTAGGGAGGCCCCGGCAAGGGCCTCCCCGGTGAATTGACATCCACGGCAGCGCTATCGCGGCCGTGTGATCAGTTGGACTGAGCCTTCTTAGCTTCAAGCCCTTCGAAGTACTGGTCACCCTCGATTGAGATGTTCGGCAGGATCTTGTCGAGCCAGTGAGGCATGTACCAGGTGGCCTTGCCAAAGAAGCTCATCGTCGCCGGCAGCAGCACGCAGCGGATGATCGTCGCGTAGATGATGATCGCGAAGGCCGCGCCGACGCCGAACTGCTTGACGATCGGGTTGCCGTTGATCACGAAGGCGAGGAAGACGCAGGTCATGATCAGCGCCGCAGCACTGACGATCTTGCCGGTCGAGGCCAAGCCCTCGATGATCGCGGCCTGAGGGTCCTTCTTCGCAAGCCACTTCTCGCGCACCACGCTCATCAGGAAGACGTTGTAATCCATCGAGAGTCCAAAGATGATCGCGAAGACGATTAGAGGTACATAGCTGAGGACCGGGATTGTTTCGTCAATTCCGATCAATGACAGACCGGTGCCGACCTCAAAGACCGCCGTCGTGACACCGAAGGCGGCAAGGACGGTTATCAGGTTCATCAGCGACGAGATCAGTGCCAACCCGAGCGCGCGGAATGCCAGCGTCATCAAGATAAACCCGAGCGCCACAACGACCAGAATCGTCAAGACCAGGCGGTCGCCGATCAAGGTCGCCAAGTCGACGTAGCTCGCGGTTGAACCGCCCACGTAGGCGGTCAGAGAGGTCCCCTTGGTGGCATCAGGAATAGTCGTGTTGCGCAGCGAGGTGACCAGGTTTGATGTCGCTTCTGCCGCGGGACCGGTCGTAGGCGTGACGTTGATCGTCGCCGCATTGCCGTCGGAGTCAACCGTGGCCTGAGTGGCTGAAGCGACGCCGGATGCACCGGCCAGAGCCGTCTGCAGATCGTCCAGCTGAGTCTGGACCGTGCTGGAGTCGGTCGAGTCGATTGCGATCGCCACCAGGAAGCCGGCGTTGGCGCCCACGCCGAAGCCTTCATCGAGCAGGTCGTAAGAGATCCGTGCCTGAGTGTCGGTTGGGAACGTGCCGTTGTCCTGCTGCCCAAGGAAGAGCTGGTGGATCGGGTAGGAGAGGAAAGCGAGCGCAATCAGAGAGACGATCACCGCGATGACTCGGTGACGCACGATCGCCTTGGCCCAAGCTGTCCAGCGGGGGGATTCCGCGTTCTTCTCCTGAGTCTCGATTGAGTAGCCCGGAAGCGAGAAGCGATCGAGGCCCTTGCCTGCGATTGCGAGCAACGCCGGCATTAGCGTCAGTGCGGTGAGCATCGCGAACAGCACCGAAACGGCACCCGCGTAGCCCATCGACGAGAGCAGTGGCACATCGACAACGAGCATGCAGCACAGCGCAATGATCACCGTTGAGCCGGCAAAGACGATCGCTCCGCCAGCAGTCGCAGTAGCGCGCGAGGCTGCTTCCTTGTAATCGAGTCCCATGCCGCGGTGCTGCCGGTGACGACTGACCATGAAGAGCGCATAATCGACTCCAACGCCAAGTCCGATCATGATCCCGAGCGTTGGCCCGATCGGCGGTACCGAGATCAATGCGCCGAGCAGATAGATCCCGCACAGCCCGGTGAAAAGACCGACCAGAGCGGTCAGCATCGGTAGCCCCATTGCGAGCAGCGTGCCGAAGGTGAAGAGCAGAATGATCAATGCCGCACCAATGCCGACAATGATGCTCAGGTTGGTATTTGGATTCGAGACAGCGTTGCCGACGTAACTGCCAAGGCCGACCGTCAGCCCGGCCTTGGTGGCGGGCTCGGAGAGGTTGACCAGGTCGTTGCCTTGATCGACTGTCAGTTCGTTGGCTGATTGCTTAATAACTACGCTGATGATCGCGATCTGGCCGTCCGGGCTGTTGAGCGCCTCCGACTGCTGTGAGGTGCCGATCGGACTGGTTACGGAGGTGACGTTTGAGTCGTTCTGGTAGTTGGAGACGGTCTCGTTGATTGCGTCGGTGTACTCCGAGTCGCTGATCTTCTTGCCGCCAGGCGCGCCGAGTACAACCGGGATCGAGCCGTTTGCGGCCTCGGGCCAGCGATCGTTGAGCAGATTGGTCGCGTCTTGGCTGCCTGTGCCGTTGAGCGTCATGTTGTTGGAGGTGTTCCAGCCGAGCGACTTGGAGCCGACCATCATGCCGGCGAGGATGATGACCCAGGCGATGACGACGATCCAGCGATGCTTCGTGCAGAAGTGGCCAAGGGCATAGAGAACGGGAGTCATGATTCGGGTCTATTCCAGTCTTAGGAGGAGTGGGTCCTGCGTGCGCGCCGGATCATACTCATAAACGCGGTCGGTTCTCAAATTTCTGACCCTGAGTCGCTAGGTCCAGGGGTACGGACTCTTCGATTCAACATGCGTGGTACCGGATCCAAAGCGCGAGAGTCTGAATGGCTCGAGCAGGCTCGACCGCCTGCTGCCGACGATCTCCCGCGCCGCCTCCCGGCCAACCGCGAGCATCTTGAAGCCGTGTCCTGCATCGAGGATCGAGTAAACGTTCGGTCGGTTCCAGTCGGTCACCGGGTATCGGTCGGCCGTGAGCGCAAGGACTCCTCCATTCGGATTCGCATCCCAGCGCCCGCCGCCTCCACGGAAGCGCTTCAGCGCAAACGCCAGTCCCGAGGTGAAGAATTCGCTGAGGTCGTCGCCGGCGACCTGCTCGGGATTGTCGGGCCCGTACGGGTCAACCTTGAAGCTCGTTCCCATCGCCGTCGGCAGGCCACCTCCGACGATCCCGGAACCGGTCTTTCCCATTCGAAAGTAGATCCCCCAGGGATCGTCCGTAATCAGGCGTCCGTCACGGTCCGAATAGAGCGGCGCAGTGTGGTCAAAGTGGACCACCGGCGCAGCCCTCCCGGCGCTTCCCGACAGGCCAACCCCCGGCAGCACATAGTCGCCCTCTCGCGCCAGCCAGTACTCGACAAGGGGCCGCTGCTCGGCCGCATCGCCTGCGCCGAGCACGATCGTTGGCTCCAGCCCCAGCATTCGCCACCAGCTCGGCGACCAGAGCCCCGGCGCCGCGACGATCATCTCGCAGGCGATCTCACCCGCGTCGGTCACTACGGAGTTGACCTCGCTGCCACTGAACTGAAGGCCCGTGACCTCCACGCCCTCGAAGATCTTGACCCCGGCAGCGCGCGCCTTGCGGGCGAGGTTTCGAACGGTGCCGATCGCGTCGGCCCAGCCACTGCGCTTCTCGTGAAGCACGGCGCGAACGCCGTCGGCGTTGATGTCGGGCCAGAGCCACTCGAGGTATTCGGCGCAGGGCCCGTCGCCGGTCACCAGCTCCGACTCGTAGCCGATCTCCTTCTGTTTGGCCCCAATCGCTTCGAGGTCTTCGCGCTGGGCTTCGGGCACAACCGCCAA
>WLNX01000136.1 GCA_009699565.1 Actinomycetota bacterium
ATCCACGTGCCCGCCTGGCGCCTCCCGAAGCTGGCCGGAGGACTGGCGGCGATCGATGGCGGTGGAACGCGTCCGCTGCTGTGGTCGCAACACTTGATACTGCCCCATGTTCCGTGGACTCATGTCGCAAATGGCGACAAGTACGACGATTCCTCGGCCCCTTTCCCGGGGATGGTTTTGTGGGGCTGGGCTGGCAGCGAATACGAGAACCAGATTGCGCTCAACCAGCAGCGGATGATCGCGCAGGCGCAGTTTGCGGACAAGATTGTCGGCGGACTGCGACGGCGCCTCGAAGCAGAGGGAATCTGGGACAAGGCATTGGTGATCGTTACGGCCGATCACGGCGGTGCATACACGCCGGGGGTGCAGCGGCGCGCGATCGACACAATCAACTTCGCTGAGATTGCATCGGTACCACTGCTCGTCAAGTACCCGCGCCAGCGCCGCGGGCGCGTCAGCCTGCGCGACACGAACTCGACTCAGATTCTCCCCACGGTGGCGAAGCTGACGGGCTCGGCAGCCGAGTACCAGGGAACCTCGCTGCTGGACGCGCCTCCGGTCAAAACGCTGACCGTCAGAACCAGCGACAACGATCCGTCGACCGTCAGCCTTGGCATCAGCGAGATGCTCAGCCAGCAGCGCGCGGAGATTCGCCAACGCGACCGCCGCTTCCCACAGACCAACATCTTCCGGCGCAGCGACAACCGTCAAACCATCGGCAAGCGTGTAAGCACGCTCGCGATCCGGTCAGGCACCTCCGCAGGCAGCCTGACGCTAGACAACCCCGAGTACTTCGCAGACCTGAAACCCGGCAGCGGCTGGCTGCCTGCCGCCTACCTGACTGCCCGTGCGAGCGGGCTGCCGACGGGCGTCAAGATCGCCGTCGCCGTGAACGGCCGCGTCGTCGGCAACGGGCAGACATTCTCAGCCCCCCAGTCGCCGTTCGAGCCGGCCGACCCAAACCCGGAGGTCCGCCTTGCCGCCATGCTTGACCCTGCGTGGCTCAGACCGGGCCGCGCAGAGGTCAGCTTCTACCGCGAGGGCGGAAGCAGCCTGCAGAGGGTTCGTCTCGCGCCATAGCCGGGAAGCGAAGCGGCGGACGAGATTCGAACTCGCGACCCTCAGCTTGGGAAGCTGATGCTCTACCAACTGAGCTACCGCCGCAACGCGCCAAGGATACCGGCGACCGGGGCACCGGCGCGGGCGGCCCTCTAGCCTTGAACGAAGAGTGAAGCGTCCCGGCCCCATCCCAACGATCGTCGTTCTGCTTACCTGCGGCCTGATCGCGCTGCTGGTCTACGGAGTTGCCAACACTGGCGCCGACAGCTCGCTCGATGGCAAGGTTCAGGCAGGCGCGCTCCCACCGGCTCCGGGAGCAACGATCGAGCTGCCGAAACTCAATGGAAGCGGCTCGCTCTCGCTGGCAGAGCTGCGCGGGAAGATCGTCGTGCTGAACTTCTGGGCATCTTGGTGCGAACCGTGCCGCGCCGAGGCTCCGGTGCTGATCAACGCGCAGAAGCAGCTCGGCTCGCGCGGGACGGTACTTGGCGTCAGCTACAAGGACTTCGCCGACGAGTCGCGAGCCTTCGAGAAGCAGTACGCAATCAACTATCCGACGGTGCGCGACGATCGCTTGGAGCTGGCGCCGCTGTTCGGAACGACGAAGCTGCCGGAAACCTTTGTGATTGACGCGAAGGGCCGGGTCGTCGCGATCGGCCGCGGCCAGCTCGATCAGAAGTTCCTTGACGGAGCGATCAAGCGCGCAGAGGACGAGGGCTGATGAGACGACCCCTGCGGATTGCCGCCTGCCTGCTGGCGCTGCTCGCGTTTTCGCCTGCCCCCTCGGCGCTGGCCGCCGTCTCCTTCCCGGACGTTGAAGACGAGGTGATGTGCGACACCTGCAACGTGCCGCTGAACATCGCCGAATCTCCGCGCGCCGACCAGCTTCGCCGCGAGATCAACAAGCTGATTGCCGCCGGTGAAACGAAGTCGCAGATCAAGGACACGCTCCGCGACCGCTATGGCCCACCAATCCTCGCCCTGCCGCCCGCGTCGGGCTTCAGCCTCACCGCCTACCTGGTGCCGATCGCCGTCGCCTTGGGGCTGCTGCTGCTGGCGATCGTGCTGCTGCGGCGTTGGCGACGCAGCGGCCGCCGGGACGAGCATGACGACCCGCCCCTGACCGACGGGGATTCTGCGCGGCTCGATGACGAGCTGGAACGCTTCGGCCGCTGATGCTGATCCCACTCGCAGCCGCCGACACGACGATCCTCGCCGCCTTCGCGATCGGCTTCGTCTCTTTCATCTCGCCTTGCGTACTGCCTCTGGTCCCCGGTTACCTGTCGGCGATCTCGGGCTCCAGCATCGCCGAGATCCGCGCCGGAGAGAAGCGGCTCAGCCGGATCCTGCTGCCCGCTCTGATCTTCTGCCTTTCATTCACCGTGATGTTTGTCGCACTGGGAATGACGGCGACCGGAATCGGCTCGACTCTGCGCGACCACCAGCAGACCCTCAACACAATTGCCGGCGTGATGATTGTGCTGCTGGGGCTCTTTTTCATGGCAACGCCATTCGTGACCCGCCTGAACAAGGACTGGCACCCGGACGTCCTGATCACCCGCGCCGGCGCCGGCGGCCCGGTGATTGCCGGGCTGGCCTTTGCGATCGCATGGACTCCGTGCGTTGGCCCCACGCTGGCGGCAATTCTCGCCGCCGCATCGACCGCCGATTCGGTCGGACACGGCGGACTGCTTCTCTTCTTCTACTCGCTGGGGCTGGCCATCCCGTTCCTGCTGATGGCGATGGCCTTCGACAAGGCAACCGTCGCCTTCGGTTGGCTGCGCGACCGCTACCTCGTGATCACATTCATCTCCGGGGCAATCCTGATCCTGATGGGTGCGCTGATCCTCACCGGCGAGCTGACAAGGCTCAACATTGAAGCCCAGCAGCTGCTCAACTCGCTGGGACTCGACTTCCTTTACAAGATCTAGTCGCGCGTCATCGACTGCGGCGCGCTGACGCCCAGCAGATCAAGAGAGCGCGCCAGCACCTGCCCGGTGGCTGCGCAGAGGCGAAGGCGGAAGTCGCGCTGGGCAGGCGGCGCATCGATCACCGGGCAGTCGCGGTAGAAGGCGCTGAAGGCCTGCGCGGTCTTGTGCGAGTAGTCGGCGATCCGATGCGGCGAGCGGCGCTCGGCGGCGTCGGCAACCTCCGATGGGAATTCCAGCAGCCGGCGGACCAGCTCGCGCTCGCTGGCGTGCAGCGGCTCGTCCTCCCCTTCGGCCGGGCTTGGCTCCTCGGCTCCGCGGGCGAGGATCGAGGCGATTCTGGCGTGCGCGTACTGAACGTAGTAGACCGGGTTCTCGGCCGACTGCTCGCGGGCAAGCGTGAGGTCAAGCTCCATCGTTGTCTCGTGCGAGCGTTCCAGCAGGAACCAGCGGGCGGCATCCACCCCGATGTCGTCGATCAGCTCGTCGAGAGTGACGAAGTCGCCGGCGCGCTTGCTCATCTGCGCCCGCTCGCCGCTGTCAACCAGATGGACCAGCTGCATGATCAGCAGCTCAAGGCAGGCCGGGTCGTGGCCAAGCGCAGCGATCGAGGCTTCCATCCGCTTGATGTAGCCGTGGTGGTCTGCCCCCCAGACGTCAATCATCAGGTCAAACCCGCGGTCGATCTTGTCCTGGTGGTAGGCGATGTCGGAAGCGAAGTAGGTGTGTTCTCCGTTCGAGCGCTCCAGGACACGGTCCTTGTCGTCGTCGAACTCGGTCGTCCGCAGCCAGAGTGCATCGTCGCTGCGGTAGCTGCGACCGTCGCCGTCAAGGATTGCCAGCGCCTTCTCGACCGGCGTCGGGCTGCCGGCGTGGAGCGTGGTCTCGTGGAACCAGTCGTCGAAGACGACGCGAAGTCGAGCGAGACTGCGCTCGGCGTCGGCCACCATCAGTTCGACGGCGAGCCTTGACACCTCATCTGCGGGCAGATCGGCTGCGCCTTCGATGTCGCCAGCCAGCGCGATGATGTACTCGCCCTGGTAGCCGCCATCCGGCGGTTCCTCGCCGCGGGCGCGGGCTTGAACCGATGCCCCAAGCGCGCTGATCTGCGACCCCGCGTCGTTGACGTAGTACTCGCGGTGGACCTTGTGGCCGACGAAGCTCAGCAGTCGCCCGAGCGCGTCGCCGTAGACGGCGTTGCGCGTGCCGCCGACGTGGACCGGGCCGGTCGGATTGGCGCTGACAAACTCAACGTTGATCTGCAGCGGCGGATCGGCGACGGCGGAGCCCCACGCATCGCCGGCCGCCAACACAGCGTCAACGGCTGAGCTGTACCAATCGTCGGAGAGGACGAGGTTGACAAAGCCCGGGCCGGCGACCTCGGCGCTGACAAGCGCGGGGCCGAGCCTACGACCCAGTTCCTCGGTCAGCTTTTCGGCGAATTCGCGCGGCTGTTCACCCAGCCCCTTTGCTGCGGCAAGCGCAGCGTTGGTCGCGAAGTCGCCGTGCTCGGGCTGCTTCGGGCGCTCCACCCCCAGCTTTGCGGTGACCGGCTGGCCGGCTGCGAGCGCTTCCACGGAGCTCGCCAGAACGGCGTTTAGATCGTCAAGTGGGCTGCTCACGGCCTCGATGATCGCAGCGTCGCCAGAGAGACGCCGCCCGGCGGCGCCTCATTCGTGGTGGTAGGGCGCCCCGGCCAGTATCGAGTGCCCTCTGTAGATCTGCTCGAGGAGGACGACGCGGGCGAGCTGGTGGGGCAAGGTCATCGGCCCAAGCGAGAGCTTTGCGTCGGTTCTTTCGAGCTCGATCCCGTAGGCGCCCCCGACCACAAAGCAGAGGTCAAGCCCACTTGCGCGGCGCTGCTCCAGAAAACCGCTGAAGGCGACGCTGTCGTACTGGCGGCCGCTGTCGTCGAGCAGCACTACAAAGGCCCGGTCGGGGACACGCCTCGCGAGCTTGTCGCTGTCGCGCAGTTCGACCAGCTCGATCGGCGCGTAGTGACCGATCAGCTTCTCGTAGTGGGCGACATCGTCAGCGTACGGGGCGCGCAGACGGCCGACGGAGAGGATGGTGATCTTCACCTGGGAGCCCCGTCCGGGCGCTCTCCGCGCTCCCATGCAAGGCCGATCCCGATCCGCTCGCCCGTCGTCGGATGAGTGCCG